>NZ_KK211376.1:0-60689 GCF_000621965.1 Methanobrevibacter wolinii SH | reverse complement strand
ATTTATATATGTCTTATAACAATTGTTATATATTGAATAAATAATTGCTTTTAAATTTTTAATTATATTAGAAAGCAAAACATAATTTTATATAACTATGGTTATATTTTTATGTGGTAAAAAAAATTAACTGTTCAATCTCATATTGCATTAATTTGCAAATCATTATTTAAAAAAATTTAAATCAAAAAAATTTGAAATATAAATCATAAGAAAAATTATAATAGAGGTATAAAAAATGAGTTATGATAATACAACAAAAAGAGGACAAGGTGTTGCAACTTTAGGTTTACATGCTGGTCAAGAAGAACCAGATCCAGCAACTGGAGCTAGAGCAGTTCCTATTTACCAAACAACATCTTATGTATTTAAAGATCCAGAACAAGCAGCAAATAGATTTGCTTTATCTGAATTTGGTCAAATTTATGGTAGATTAACTAATCCAACTAATGATGCATTTGAACAAAGAATTACTGCTGTTGAAGGTGGAAATTATGGTGTTTCTGCTGCTAGTGGTTTAGCTGCAATTAGTTACTCTATTTTAAACATTACTTTACCTGGAGATAATATTGTAGCTGCAGATAATCTTTATGGTGGAACTTACAATTTATTTGAAGATACTTTTGCAGAATTAGCTCGTAATGTTAAATTTGTTAAATCTGATGATTACGATGCATTTGAAGCAGCAATTGATGATAAAACAAAAGCAATTTATGCAGAAGCTATTGGAAATCCAAAATTAGATGTTCCTGATTTTGAAAAATTAGCAGATATTGCACATGCACATGATATTCCATTAATTATTGATAATACTTCTGCTGTAGGTTTATTAAGACCTCTTGAACATGGTGCAGATGTAGTTGTAGGATCAGCTACTAAAGCTGTAGGTGGACATGGTACTGCAATTGGTGGATATATTGTAGATAGTGGTAAATTCAACTGGGGTAATGGTAAATTCCCAACAATTTCTGAACCAGATAAATCTTATCATGGATTAAACTTCTGGGAATCATTTAAAAATGTACCTGGTGGAATTGGAAACATTGCATATCCAATTAGAATAAGAGCAAGATTACTTAGGGATTTAGGTGCAACCCTTGCTCCTGTACATAGTTTCCTTTTCTTACAAGGTCTTGAAACTTTAGATTTAAGAATTAAAAAACATTCTGAAAACGCTCTTGCTCTTGCAAAACACTTAGAACAACATCCAAAAGTTGCTTGGGTAAATTATCCAGGATTAAAATCACATCCTTCACATGAAACAGCAGTAAAATATTTAGGTAATCCTGAAGGAACTGGTGATGACCCAGGATATTATGGTGCAATTTTAGGATTTGGAATTAAAGGTGGTCATGATCAAGCACTTGAATTTATTAAAAATGTAAAACTTGCTTCACACCTTGCAAATATTTTAGATGCAAAAACATTAGTTATTCACCCTGCAAGTACTACTCACTCACAATTATCTGAGGAAGAACAACGTGCAGTAGGAGTAACTCCTGACTTTATTAGAGTATCTACTGGTCTTGAAAATATTGAAGATATTATTGCTGATTTCGATCAAGCATTAGACAAAGTAAATATATAATTAGGTTTATAAAATGTCATCTTTTAAAATTATATTTATTTTAGAGTACTGTAGACTATAGAAGATATATAAGAATTGGATTAATCCTTACTATATTTCTTAGCCATATTTCACTTTAAAATTTATATATAATCCAATATCTTACGAATCAAGCTTTTAGTGGTTGAATGCTTATATAATAATAAAAGATGTTAATAAATAGTAAATGAGATTATTATTATTTTATTATTAGTATTTTAAATTAAAGGAGGTAATATTTAAGTTTATTAAAAATTTAGATTATTATTTTTTTATTATTATACATTATAAATTAAAGGGAGGTAATATTCAAGTTTATTAAATTAAAATTCGATCCTTAATATTTAATCTTTCTCAAAAGAAATTAACCTCAATATTTAGAAGTTTTCTACAATTCTTCTAAAATATTACCTTAAAAATTTTTGTGAGTTAGTTTTTAAGGTCTTAGTTTAAATTAAATTAAATATGCATGAAATTTAATTTATAAAAATTGTAAAATTAGAAACAAAATTTGTAAAATTAACTTTCAATAAAATAGTTATTAGATATTGCCCCAAATTATCTAATTTCTTAAAAAATATAGATTAGAAGCACCTTATTCTAATCTATAAAATATTGTTATTAGTTATCTAATTTAACTAATACACATTAATAAATCAATTATTATATAATTATACTTATATTAATTAAAATATAATATACCCCATATATTATTTACATTGACCTTAAAATATAATACCCCCAATATATTAAGCTTAATGTCTTAAAACATTTAAACACATATAATTATATTTAATTGATAATGTTTTGATTAACTCAAAACTAGAAACAATAATACGTAACGTATTAATTTTTAAAATTTTTTAAAAAAAGTCATTTAAGATAAAATGGTTTTAACCAGTTTTATATTAAATTATCTCTAAATAAACAATACAATAGTTTAAAATGATATTTTTTCATTTTAAACTTTTTTTTAAACATTTTCTAGATTTTTAATTTTTACTTATTATTTTGCTTATTTTTTGGTTTTATTGAAATTTTTAATTTAAGATCTATTTCTTTTTGCTTTTATTGAAATTCTATTTTTTAATAATATATGCATTATTTATAGTTGAAATTTAAATCTATGTAATTTTTTTTTAAAATTAGAAGAATTTTAACAAGGTTATCTTAAAATATTATATTTTTAAGTAAATTATATTTTTTAATAGGATTATTGTATATAGTATTATATTTTAAATAAATTATATTTTCAATTATTTTTTTAATTAAAAAATTTATATGTATTAACTTAAGCTTTTTAATAAATATTTTTATTTGGTTTTTTATCTTAAAATTATTTATTTTTTATATAAGTTTATTTTTTACAGTTATTATTTTTTTTAAATTTTTATTATTATTTGTATAAGATTTTTTTCAATATTTTCTAAATATTGGTAAGATTTATATATTATTAAATATAATATAACCATAGTTATAAAATATAACACGAGTTATATATTCTTTAATTTTTATAAATTTTTATAAATTCTACAAAAAGATTTATATATTGGATAGTTTATAATAACTATAGTTATAAAATATAACATGGGTTATATTTTTTAT
Source organism: Methanobrevibacter wolinii SH (assembly GCF_000621965.1). Classification (NCBI taxonomy): domain Archaea; kingdom Methanobacteriati; phylum Methanobacteriota; class Methanobacteria; order Methanobacteriales; family Methanobacteriaceae; genus Methanobrevibacter; species Methanobrevibacter wolinii. The sequence goes on along the minus strand of NZ_KK211376.1, from coordinate 57,478 downwards.
AAAAATTCAAAATTTAGAAATCATTATTATTTTATTATTAGGAGGAAATTATATGATATATATGGATAACTCAGCTACTTCACCTGTAAATCATGAAGTATTTGAAGAAATGAAACCATACTTTGAAGAAAAATTTGGTAATGCTTCTACTTTATATGACTTAGGTAGAATATCTCAAAGAGCAGTACATCATGCACGTGAACAAGTAGCAGATTTAATTAATGCTGACGTTGATGAAATTACATTCACAAGTGGAGGTACTGAATCAGATAATATGGCATTAAAAGGAATTGCTTTAAAACAACATTCTAAAGCTACTGAAGATAATGCTAAAAATCATATAATTACTACTGCAATTGAACATCCTGCTATATTAGAAACATGTCGTTTCTTAGAAAAATATGGTTTTGAAGTTACATATTTACCAGTAGATTCTGATGGTATTGTAGATTTAGATGCTTTAGAAAAAGCAATTAAAAAAGAAACTATCTTAATTAGTGTAATGCATGCTAATAATGAAATAGGTACTGTTGAACCAATTAAAGAAATCGGTGAAATTGCACATAAACATAATGTTTTATTCCATACTGATGCAGTTCAAAGTGCAGGAAAAGTACCTATTGATGTAAAAGATCAAAATGTTGATTTATTATCAATTAGTTCACATAAATTATATGGGCCTAAAGGAGTAGGTGCAATATATATTAAAAAAGGAGTAAGATTAGAAAAACTTATTCATGGTGGAGGTCAAGAAAAAGGTCTTCGTTCAGGTACTGAAAATGTTCCAGGTATTGTTGGATTTGGTAAAGCATGTGAAATTGCAAAACGTGATATGGAGAAAAATAATGCTCATTTAACTAAAATTAGAGATAAAATAATTAAAAGAGTAACTGAAGAAGTACCTGAAGCATATGTTAATGGTAGTTTAGAACATAGATTACCTAATAATGTACATTTAAGATTCTCTGGTATTGAAGGTGAATCATTATTATTAAGACTTGATGCTAAAGGAATTCAATCTGCAACTGGTTCTGCTTGTTCTTCAAGAAAATTAGAACCTTCTCATGTATTAACCGCAATTGGATTAGAACCAGCATTGGCTCATGGTTCTCTAAGATTATCTTTAGGTCTTGAAAATAAATATGAAGATACGGATTATGTTGTAGATTCTATTGAAGAAGTAGTTGATGGTTTAAGAAAAATGTCTCCATTATGGGACTATGAAAACTCAAAATATATTGAAATTGATGCTGATGATGTATATTAAATTTTAATTGTTTAATAAATACATAATATAAGCTCATTGATTATATACATTAAAGTAAATAATTTATATAATATAAAAAAATTGTATTGTTTAAATAAAATTATTAATTATTTAAATTAATTTAAAAAGTTTTAATCTATGAATTATTAAATAGGTTTATTCTTTTAAATTAATTATTAATTTAAGATTATAAGTACTATTATTATTGAAGGTGAAAATATGGAAGAATATACTGATAAAGTTATGGATCATTTTGCACACCCAAGAAATACTGGTGTAATTGAAAATCCTAGTGGTGAAGCTACTGTAGGAAACCCAACTTGTGGGGATTTAATGACATTTTACATTGATGTTGATGATAATGATGTAATTACTGATATTAAATTTAAAACATTTGGATGTGGTGCAGCTATTGCAACTAGTAGTATGATTACTGAAATTGCAATTGGAAAAACTGTAGATGAAGCATATAAAATCACAAGGAAAGATGTTGCAGATGATTTAGATGGATTACCAAAAATCAAAATGCACTGTTCAAACCTTGCTAGTGATGCTTTACGTGCAGCTATTGATGATTACAGGGCAAAAAAAGGTAAAGAAGATAATGCTTAATCTTCTTTTAATTCGTGGCCAAAGTTGGTAGTTAATATTGGATTAATACATAATTTATCACCTTAGTGTTATTACAATACAACTTTGGCCTTTTTAATTATTTTATATTATTATGTCTATTTTTTATTTATTAACTTATTCTAATTTTTTTTATTATTTTGTATTTTTTTTAAAATAAGTGGTTTTTTTGTTTTTTTATTATTTTGTATTTTTTTTAAAATAAGTGGTTTTTTGTATTTTTTTTAAAATAAGTATTTTTAAGTTTTAGTATGTAAAAATTAGTTTTTAAATATTTTAAAATAAATTAAATACTTTTAATTAATTTAATAATTAAAAATATTTTTATAATGTTTTCCTGGAACTGCTCTTATTTTTGATTTAGATAAATAAGATTTATTTACATTTTTAAAATCAATGTCTATTGAAAGACCATCACTTGCAGCAATAGTTTTTACTCCAGTTTTGTGTTTAATTCTTTTAGCTTCATCTTTTGGATTATGTTTTAACATTTTAAATCCGAAATGAGTCATTATTGCTAATTTTGGTTTTACTTCATTTATAAGATTTATAAAGTCATCACTACACATATGGCCTTTTAATCCATTATCACCTGGACGAAGAATACTTCCAATTAATATATCTGCTCCTTTATGATAATCTGCTAATTCATCATAATATCTTGTATCACTTGTATATGAAATACAAATGTTTTTAGTTTTTAATTGAAAACCAGTACCATATGGATCTCCATGTATAGTCTTTGTACCTTTCATTTTGAATTTTCCAAAGTCTATCTCTTTTCCAGGTTCTATTGTATAATTTTTAGAATGACTCTTATGGTAATTTGATATACAAGGACCCCATTTCTCATGTCCTTCCATTACACTTTTACTACCTATGATACAACCCTTATTTTTTGTCATTCCTTTGGTCATAGCTTCAATTAATATTTCTGCATCATTATAATGGTCTGTATGACAATGTGAGACAAAAATACCATTAAGTTTTGTTGGATTCAAGCCATATTGTAATGTTCTAATTAGTCCCCCTGGTCCCGGATCTACGTGGAGGTTAAATCCGTTTATATTATCTATTCTAAATCCTCCAGTCATTCTCTTTTGACTGATTGTAGCAAATCTTCCTCCACCAGTTCCTAAAAATATAATTCTCATACTTTTGTCTCTTTATTTTTTTATTTAAAAATTTTAATATAATTTAAGTCTTGTTAACAGACTTAAAATTTATATCTTTTTAATGATTTTTAGATTAAATTTATGTATTACATAAAATAATATTACAGTTTAATTTAATATTGTTTTTTTCTAAGCATAAATTTTCATCTTTTATAACTACTTTATCAAATTTTTGAACATAATTGGAAACTTCTGTATCTTTAATTTCATTTCCATTATTATCTTTATCTAAGAACATTATAATTTCTTCACCAGGTTTAGCAAGTACTTTCCAATCCATATCAAATGCTTGAACATCTTTTGCTAATTTTACTTTAAGAATTTTGCCTTCATTAGATTCAACAAATCCAACATCTCCTTTTGTAACAATTTTACCTGCGAGTTCTACTGATTTTTGTTGTTTTATTAAATCTTCAGTAAGTTTTTGTCTATATTTTTCTAGGAGTTTATTGTCTCTTTCTTCAGTTTTATCAAGATATTCTTGAGCACTTGTTTTATTAAGAGTATTATCTTTACTATATAAGACATCTACATTTTTTCCAACTGATGGTGTTTTTGATGCAATTTCTTTAATTACTTCTTCAAATATATCTCCTATATATTTTAAACTAAGACTTGATTTCCATCTTTCTTTAATTAAAGAATTTGCCATAGATTTTGCAATTTTATTACCGAAGATTATGATTCCACTACTACCTCTTTCTTTATTTTGAGTTTCAGAACCTAATAGTTCAACAATTTGATAACCATTAGTAGTACCATATATACGTTTTCTTCTAATTTCCATTGTAGTTTTGGTGGAAACTTCACCCATTAATGCATTTTCAATTTTTTTAATTTTGTTAACATCGTCACTAATTTTTAAGGTGATTTGTCTTTTTTTTGCTTCGTTGTATAATTCTTCATCGTTTCTGATTTTTCCAGTGTATAAATCTTCTTCTAATTTTTCTCTTTCATCTTTATCTCCAAAGTATGCAATTCTTCTTTTATCACTAGCCATTACACAACCTTTTTTACCAATATATGCAATAATAACACTCATTGTGGCACCTTCTAAATTATTTTTTTAATTTTTATAATTTTGATTTTTATATGTTATATATTATAATATATTATTATATTAGTAATTATGTATACTTTCTTTTTTTTATTTAATTGGTTTTAATTTTAATTAATTTTAAAAAATGATTTTTAGGTTTTTTAAGTTTTTTAGTTTGTTTCTTACATGTTTCTTAGGCTTTGCTTTTTTAGGTTTTATATTTTTTTTTAGTTTTGTTTTGTATGTGTTTTTTTTAGGTTTTTTATTTTTTCTAAATTTTGTTCTATACTATAAGAATGAATTTATTAACTTAATTTAAATTTTTTATTTTAATTAATAATAATTATTATTTTATATTTTTTTAAATTATTGAATTTATTTTGTTATTTTAATTAATAAAGATTTTTTAGCTTATTTTATCTTATGATAAATTATATATTATAGTTAAACAATATATTTTATTAAGTAAATTTTTTTACTAGGATGTGAATAAAAATGGAAATAAATGATATTTATAAATGTGAAGTATGTGGAAATATTGTAGTTGTAGCTGATGTTGGTGGTGGAGAATTAACTTGTTGTGGTCAAAAAATGACTAAATTAACTCCAGAAATTAAAGAAGAAGGAGGGGCAAAACATATTCCAGTTATTACCAAAGTTGAAGATGGAATTAATGTTAAACTCGGTGAAGTACCACATCCAATGGAAGAAGATCATTATATTAAATTCATTATCTTAACTGATGGAGAACAAATGTTTAGAGCAAACTTAAAACCAGGTGACGCTCCAGAAGCTACTTTTAAAGTAACTGGAGATGCTGCAGATTTTAAAGCTTGTGCTTATTGTAATAAACATGGTCTTTGGCCATCTGCTTAGTTTTAATTAAATTAAGAAATTTATTAATTTAAATTTCTTTTATATATTTTATTTTAATTATTTTTAATTAGATTTTTTTATCTTTTTAGTTTAATTTATTTTATAATTTCCTTTGGAATATCTTTTATTGCTTTTTTCTTATTATTTATTGTTTATATTTTCATTTTTAATTTATTTTAACATGATTCTTATTGTTTTAGATAATATTAATTTAATATTTAATTTTTAGTTATTTTTATTTTTAATAAAAATTTTTTATTATTTCTAATAAAATACATAAAGTATAATATATTATTTAAATAAATATTTATTTATTAAATTATTAGAAAAAAATTTTTTAAAAAATTTGATTAAAATGAATAGAAAGTTATTAGCAGTTGTAATTATTATACTTTTAGCAGTAATTGTATTTGGATTAATTTCTTCAAATATGGATTATGTAAATTCTTCAATTCCTGAAATAAGTAATAAAATTTCAACTGGAGATATAAATTATAATAATGCAGTTAAAGATATGAATAATAAACAATATGATAATGCATTAAATGAATTGAATACTGCTAAATCAGCTTTTTCTGGTGCAAGTTCATTATTAAATGATATTAAAAAAGATAATAGTATAAATAGTAATGATGTTTACTCTTCTTATTTAGAAGCTACTAGTAATGAAGTAAATTATAAAGAAAATGCATCATCTAATTTATTAATTGCAGTTAATGCATTGAAAAATAATAATATTCCTACTGGTAATAATTATATTTATTATGCAGGTAATGATATGTCTCAAGCATTAATTTATCAGCAAGAAAGAAATCAAATTGTAGAATCTAATCATGATAAATTTAATAATAATACTATTAATATATGATTTTTATTATTTTATATAAAATATTAAATTTACTTTTAAAATATTATATTAATATTAATATTAATAATTTAATTATTATTTTTTAAAATCTTTTTAATTGAGTGAAAAAATGAAAGTTAAATGTCCTAATTGTAAAGGCAAAAAAACCATTGTAGTAGATTACAAAGAATGTGATGCTTGTGGTGGTACTGGATATGAAGACACTATAAATCTTGGAAACCATTTCAAAGGTATTAATAATCATGCTAGGAATAAATTTGATTTAGATAGTGCTGAAGATATTCCTTGTGAAATTTGTAATGGTAAAGGACAAGTTGAAGTTAAAGAAAAATGTCCTAGTTGTGGTGGTACTGGTTTTATTAATGTATGTAAAGAATGTGGAAAGATTTTAAAAACTGAAAATAAAGATTACTGTGATGATTGTATGAAAGATATAAAAATTAATAAACCAAAAGATAATACAGAAGCACAGGAAGAGGATAATATTGTATATACTCTTGATCCATTATGTGAAATGGAAGATTTAGAGGTAGGTAAATTTTATCGAGGTAAAATTACTAAAGTCGCTAAATTTGGTGTTTTTGTAAGTTTAAATAATCAGGTTTGGGGTTTAATGAGAACCGGTAAATCTGGTTACCATGTTGGTCAAAAAATTAATGTTAAAGTTACTCAAATTAAAACTCATAAACATGAAGTTGATATGGGACCTGTATCTTTTACTAAATATACCCTTAAAAAATTGAAAAAAGATATTAAAAGAACTAAAATTGAAGAACTTAATGAAGATGTGATGGGTAAAGTTGTTAAAATTCAAGGTTTAGCTGCTCAAATTCAACAAACTTCTGGACCTACTATTTTTACAATTACTGATGAAACAGGAACTACTTATGTAGCTGCTTTCCAAGAAGCAGGTGTAAGAGCTTATCCAGAAATTGAAATTGAAGATATGGTTGAAGTTGTAGGTGAAGTAAATAAACATGATGGAGATATTCAAATTGAATCTGAATCAATTGAAAAACTCTCTGGTGATGCTAAAGATAAATTATATAAGTTAATTGATGAAGCTCTTAATGAAAAAGCTTCAGTTGAAGATAATGACTTTTTAATTCAATCTGAAACTCTTGAAAAACTTAAACCTAAAATGATGGATGCAGCTAAAAGAATTAGGAGGGCTATTTTAGATGGTAGAACTGTTCTTTTAAGACATCATGCAGATGCAGATGGTATCTGTTCTGGTGTTGCAATGGAAAAAGCAGTAGTTCCTCTTATTGAAAAAGTTAACCCTGATGCTGATGCTAAATATCATTACTTTAAAAGATCACCATCTAAAGCACCATTTTATGAACTTGAAGATGTTGTAAAAGATTTATCATTTGCTCTTGAAGACTTAGATAGACATGGACAAAAATTACCAATTCTTGTAATGTTAGATAATGGTTCTACAGAGGAAGATATTGTAGCACTTATGCAAACTAAAATATACGATATTGAAGTTGTAGTTATTGATCATCACTCTCCAGGAGATGTTATTGATGGTCGTGTACCTGTAGATGATTATGTTGATATGCATGTAAATCCATATCTTGTTGGTGGAGATTCACAAATTACTGCAGGAGCTCTTGCAACTGAAGTTGCTTGTTTAATTAATCCTGAAGTTAAAGATCAAATTAAACATTTACCGGGTATTGCAGCTATTGGAGATCATGCAGAAAGTGATGAAGCAAATCAGTATATTAAACTTGCTGAAGAATGTGGTTATTCTGAAGAAGATCAAAGAAAAATTGCAGAATGTACGGATTTTGAAGCATATTTCCTTAGGTTTATGAATGGTAGAGGAATTATTGACACTATTCTTGATGTAGATAATCATGATAAACATAAAAACATGATTGATGCATTATATAAAGAATATGAAAAACGTGTTGATACTCAACTTAAAGCAACATTACCTAATGTTAAAAAAATTAAATTAGATAATGGTATTTACTTTAATATGATTGATGTTGAAAAATATGCACATAAATTTACTTTCCCTGCTCCTGGTAAAACTTGTGGTTTTGTTCATGATAAAATTGCACAGGAAATTGGTGAAGATAAACCTATAGTTACTCTTGGTCATGGTCCAGACTTTGGTGTAATTCGTGCTACTGATGCAGTTAATGCAAATTATGGATTTGATATTAATCAAATTATTCTTAATTTAATTGAAAAATTACCTAATGCAGGAATTGATGGTGGAGGCCATGAATGTGCTGGATCCATTAAATTCATTGAAGGATTTTCAAAAGAAGTTTTAATGGGCTTTTTAGAAGAAGTTAAAATTATGAATTTAAATTAAATTTTATTTAAAATTTATTTTAATTCATGTATTATTTAATTTTAAATCTTTGCTTATTTTTTATTGTTTATTATTAAATTAATAAGATATCCATTTTTATCTTTTAATATATTACTTTATTTTATTATATGATTTTAAAAATATTTTATTTAACTTAAATATAATTTTTCATTAAAAATTAAATCGATATATTTATATATTTTAATGTTTTAATTTATATTGTTTAAAACATATTTTTAGATATTGCTTTTTAAGTTTTTTCTAATTTAAGATAATATTTAATTTCTTAAAGTTAATTTAATTAATTTAATATTATGTTTAAATGTTAAGTATCACATTATTTAAACTTAATTTCTTAAATTCAATTTTCTTAAAGATGTGTTTTAAATAGAGATTAGACTTTGTTGGAATCATTTAAATAAAATTTTTTAATTTAAAAAAATTAAATATTTAAATATAATAGTTTTCAACAGAGTCTAATTTAATTAAAAAATTATAATTTATTAAGTTTTAAAATTTAAATTTCTTATTAAATTTTTCTAAATTTACTTGTTTATGTTTATTTAGAATTTAAATTTCTTATTTAGGTATTAATCATTTAATTATTGGTTTTTACTAAAAAATTCATTTTAAATTTAAAATATTATTATTTTAATTAATATTATTTAATTTTTAAATTTAATTAGTTATATTTAAAATTTTAAAATTCAATATTTTTATTAATTTTTTAATTAAAAAAGTAAAAACTTTTAATAATGGAAGTACAAATAATAGTATGATGAAAAAATTTTAGAATAATTAATAAATTCATTTAATCTTCAAATTAATTAAATATATTAAATTAATCTTCTGAATATATTTTCTTTATTTGAATAGTATTTGGTTTCTAAAAATTTAAAAATAAGTATGTGACATGTGTTGAGATTAAGTAGTTTAAATGATTTGTTTATTATTTTATAGGTTATTTTTTTCTTGTTTATGAAAATGAAACTTGTATAAAGTTTTTTTTCATTATTTTTTTATTTTAAATTTGTTTAAAATAGATTTTTTCATTATTTTTTTCTTGTTTTATAATTTAGTTTTTTATGTTTATTTGTTTTTTAGTTTTAGTTTTTTGTGGTTTTTTTTTTGCTTTATAATTTTAGTTTAAGTTTATTTTCTAGTTATATTTTCTTTAGTTTGAATTATTATAATTTAAGTTAATTTTTTAAATTATGATTTTTAATTTTGAATTTAAAATAAGTTTTTCTTAATTTATAAAAAAATAGTTTTTGAAAGTTAAGTTTTTAATTAAATAATTTTAAAAAGAGTTTAAAGTTAATATAATTATTTTTTTTTTAAAAAATATTATAAAACTTTAAATAAAATTTAATAGATTTTTTAAAGATTTTAAGAATTCATAACTTGTTTTTCAATATTATTTGGGTGTATATATCCTGAACGTATCATATGATCTGCAAGGACTATTGCTATTGCAGATTCACTAACTGTAGTAATACGTGGACATATACATGGATCATGTCTTCCTTTAATATTTATTTTACAATTGCTCTGTTCTTTTATATTAATTGTTTCTTGATTAATGGATATTGAAGGTGTAGGTTTTACTCCTATTCTTGTGATTATTGGCATACCATCTGAAATTCCACCAATAATACCTCCAGAGTTATTTGTTTTTGTGTAAACTTTATTATCTTTATAATAAAATTCATCGTTGATTTGGGATGCTGTTGATTTTGCAACATTAAATCCAAGACCTATCTCAACTCCTTTTACAGCACCAATTTCCATTAATGCTTTTGAAATATCTCCATCTAATTTACCAAATACTGGTTCTCCAATACCTGCAGGTACTCCTGTAGCTATTGTTTCAACAATTCCTCCAACAGAATCTCCTTTAGCTTTTTTTTCAAGGATTAAATTCTCCATTTTTTTAGCACTTTCTAAATCAGAACATCTTACTGGATTTTTACTTGTGTTTTCTTCAATTTCATTAATATTTGTAGGTTTAGCTATTATATCTCCAATTTGTATTACATGTGAAAATACTTTGATTTTATATGTTTCATAAAGTAATTTTTTTGCTATTGCTCCTCCAATTACATGACCTATAGTTACACGTCCACTTCCACGTCCACCACCATTGTAATTATAGTTACCAAATTTACTAATCCATCCATAATCTCCATGTCCTGGACGTGGTGTGTTTTTAATACTTTCATAATCTTTTGATTTTTGATTATTATTGTATACAACACAACATATTGGTGTTCCATCTGTTTTTCCATTAAATATTCCAGATAATATTTCTACTTTATCTGATTCTTTACGAGGAGTTGTTAGTTTACTTGTTCCAGGTTTACGTTTATTAAGCTCTTTTTGGATATCTTTTTCACTAAGTTTAAGATTAGCTGGACAACCATCAACTATAGCACCTATAGCTTTTCCATGACTAGTACCAAAACTAGTTATTCTAAATATTTCTCCAGTAGTGTTTGACATAATTTTTTCCTTTTTATTTTTTTAAAGTTTTACTTTTTAAGTAAAATTTTATTTTTTATTATTTATATTTTTTTAATTTATATTTAGATATCATTAATTTAGTGATAAAATTTATTTAATTTAAAAATATTTGTTTTTAATTTTTATTTTTTTTTAAAAATTTTTTTAAATTTATCTATATTTTTTTATTATATTGATATATTGTATATTTTTTATACATTATTTAAAATTTGTATTACTTTTTCATTATCTTTTTAATAACCAAAAGATACTAAAACCTAAATATTTATATACTAAGAAAACATAAGTTAGTAGTGAGTTTAAAAGATATTAGATTTTTTTTATTTTTGAACAAATATAAACACAAAATTATTCTTTACTCCTTATTCATTAAAACCTATAATTTTTTGTCTAATATTTTTTAAACTCTTTATTATACTATCGTTTTTATTGTTTTTTTTAATTTATCTAATATTTTTATTAGCTATTTTTTAAAGAATTTTTTTTATAAATATATTAAAATTCAAATATTCTTAATTTTATATTATTTTTGTTTAAATCATTTAAAATTAAGTTATATTTGTTTTTTTTATTTAAAAATAAGTTTTTTTTAGAAAGTTTAAAATAATTTATACTTATTAAATTTAGAAATAAACTCTTTTTTAGAAAGTTTAAAATAATTTATACTTATTAAATTTAGAAATAAACTCTTTTTTAGAAAATTAAAATTTTAAATAAATAAGTTTTTTTATTTTCATTTTATAATTAAATTATTTTTTCTATTTATTCCTAAAATTTTAAAATTATCATAAATACAAGTCTATTTTTTTATTTTAACTATATTTTAATTACAATTATTAATTTTAATAGATTTCTACTTTATTTTAAAAAATTTAATTAGTTTTATAAGTGATGAAAATATATATAGCAACAAAGTTTATTAAAAATTTTTATTAGGTATGTGAATTTCATGGTAAGTACTAAATCAACATTAAATAAAATTTATGATAAATTATTAGAAACTTATTTTTATCAAGGTTGGTGGTCAATGATTAATTATGATGGAGTAAATCCAACTAAATCTGGTTCAGTTAATGGTTATCATCCACATGATTATACTTTTCCAAGAAATGATAATGAACAATTTGAAATTATTCTTGGAGCTATTTTAACACAAAATACTTCTTGGCCTTCTGTTGAAAAATCATTACGTAATTTAAATAAACTTATAGATTTTAATAGTGAAAATCTTGCAGAAAACTTTTTAATTTTATTAGATAAAAAAAGTGATGAAGTTAAAAATGCTATTAAACCTGCAGGATATTTTAATCAGAAATATAATTATCTTATTAATATTACAAAATTTTATATTCATTTAAATGGTAGAACACCTTCAAGATCTGAAGTTTTAAATGTTAAAGGTGTTGGTAATGAAACTGCTGATTCTATATTATTATATGCATATAAACAAAAAGAAGCTATTATTAGTGCATATTTAAAAAGAATTTTACTTTATCTTGGTTTAATTGATGAAAAAGATTCATATATTAAAATTAAAAAGTATTTTGAAAAAGAGTTTGATGGTTCTATAGAAGATTATCAGGAATTTCATAGTTTAATTGTTGAACATGCTAAACGTTTCTACTCTAAAAAACCTTATGGTGCTAATGATAATATTTTAAATGAATTTAAAATTTAATTTTATTATTATCTAATTTACTTTCTTATTTTACTTTTATTTTTGATTATTGTTTATATATTATATTTTTTTAGTTTTATAGCTTGTATATTAAATTAAGCTCTTTAATGGTTTTAAATATATTTAATAGTTTTAAATCTATTGTTAAAATTGTAATTTTTAAAATAACCTTTTTTAAATTTAATTTTTTTTACTGTTAAAATAATTTAAATTTTAATAAAAAATAGATTTCAACATATCATTTAATAATATAAAATTTTATTTATTATGATGATATTATATTTAATTATAAATATTATTGTTTAAATTTAATAATAAAGTGTTATTTCAACTGTAAATTTTAATTTATAATTTAATTTATTTTCATATTAAATTTGTTTAAAATTATTATATTGTTTGTTATTTATATTAATATTATATTTAGTAATTTAAGTAAATATTTAAATTTTGTATAATATTTCACATAAAATAACTAAAAAATTATAGTTATTATAACTTATAAGTGTTCATTTGATTTAATATTTAAATATATTCTTTATTTTTAAAAATAAGATTTTAATTAGGTGTTTTTTTAATGTTATTAGTTTATAATTAATTATTATAACTTTTATACTTTTATTTTACTTAATTTAATTTCTATTTATATTAAATTTACACTTGAAATATATGACTAATTTTATAATATTTTTGCATTTGAATTAACCTTAAATTGTCTTTATTAAATTTAATACTCACAATAGTGTATGTAAATTTTTTAATATTTTGGTGTTATTATGAATTATCCTATTATTAGAATGAGAAGACTTAGAAAAAATGCTAATATCCGTGAAATTGTAAGGGAAACAAAAGTTAATAAAGAAGATTTAATTTATCCTATATACTTTAAAGAAAGTTTAAAAGGTGATGAAAAAGAAGAAATTCCAACTATGCCTAATCAATTTAGGTATTCTATTGAAAGTGGTGTTGAATATGCTAAAAAATTAGAAGCTAAAGGTTTAAAATCTATTATTGTTTTTGGAATTCCTAATGAAGATACTAAAGATGATATTGGTTCTCCTGCTTTTAGAGAAGATGGTATTGTTCAAAAAGCTATTAAAGCATTAAAAGAAAATACTAATTTAATTGTTATTGGTGATGTTTGTTTATGTCAATATACTTCTCATGGTCACTGTGGATTAATTAAAGAATATGAAGATGGTGACATAGAAGATAATACTGATGATGGAGTTAAAATTTTAAATGATCCTTCCTTAAAATATCTTGCTAAAACTGCTGTATCTCAAGCAAAAGCAGGTGCTGATATAGTTGCACCTTCTGACATGATGGATGGTAGGGTTGAAGCTATTCGTAATGAATTAGATGCTAATGGATTTGAAGATGTTATGATAATTTCATATTCTGCTAAATTTGCTTCCTCATTTTATGCACCATTTAGAGATGCTGCAGATTCAGTTCCAGGTAAAGGAAATAGGAAATCTTATCAAATGGATTCTGCTAATGGTCGTGAAGCTATTCGTGAATGTGAACTTGATCTTATTGAAGGAGCAGACATGTTAATGGTTAAACCTGCATTACCTTATCTTGATATTATAACTAAAGTTAAAGATGAATTTGATCTTCCTCTTGTTACTTATAATGTTAGTGGAGAATATTCTATGCTTGTTGCTGCTATTGATAAAGGATATTTAACTGAAGAATCTATTATGGAATCACTTGTATCTATTAAAAGAGCAGGAGCAGATTTAATTATAACTTACTTTGCACCATTTGTTTTAGATAAATTATAAATTTATAAATGATTTAAAAATTTTATTTTATGGGCTTTTTTTAAGTCCTTAAATTTTGGAATATTAATTTCAATTTAAAATTTGGATTTAATATTTCTAAATTTTTAAATAAAATCTTTTATTAAATAAAATGTTATTTTATTTTATTTTTTTAAATATTACAAGTGATTTTTATGATTGAACCAAATGAAATTGGAAAAATAGTTCAAATAGCATCTGCACTTGAAGTAAGTGGTTATCCAAAACCTGGAAATGTTCATAGAACACGTGATTTTGATGACATGGTTTTTGAAGACTTTCTTATTAGTGGTGTTGTAATTGGAGATACTATTAGAGAACTTGCTCAAAGAACTGTAGAAAACAAAAATGATTTATCAAAAGTAGGATTAGGTAGGGCTATTCTTGATGCGGTTTCAGAAACTGATAAATGGATTAAAAATAATACTAATTTAGGTATTGTTATGATGTGTGCACCTATTGCAGCATCTGCAGCTATTAGTAATGATATGATTGAATTACGTGAAAATGTTGGAAAATTAATGGATGCTACTACTGTTGAAGATGCAATAAATTTGTATGATGCAATTAATATTGCATCTGCAGGTGGAATGGGTAGTCAAGAAGATTATGATGTTACTAGTGATTCTGCTAAAGATGAATTAAGAGCAAATAATCAGACTATGTATGATGTTTTAAAAATATCTGCACCTTGGGATAGATTAGCATCTGAATTAACAAGTAAAATGCCTGTAGTTTTTGAAATTGGATATCCAAAATATAAAGAACTTAGAGAAAATAATTCTATTAATATATCTGGAGTATTAACATTTTTAACAATTTTATCTCAAGTACCAGATACTTTAATATCTCGTAAATATGGTGATGATTTAGCATCAAAAGTTTCTAAAAAAACAGCTGAACTTTTAAAATATCAAGATGAAAATGATTTTAATAAAAGGCTTAAATCTTTTGATGATGAATTATTTAATAATCATGAAAATCCAGGTACTACTGCAGATTTAACTGCTGCTACTATAATGCTTTACTATTTATCTTGTGAATTTGAGAATTAAATTAGTAAAATTTTAGATTTTCTGATTATATTCCTAATTTTTAAGTTTTTTTCTATTTTTTTTAGGTTTTATTCTTAATTTTTAAGTTTATTCCTTATTTTTTTAAGTTATATTCTTAATTTTTCTATTCTTTTCTATTTTATCCTTAAGTTTAAAATTTTTAATTTTTAATTATATTTATTCTTTTATTCTAGTTTTAATACTTTTTTTACTTTTTATTTAAATTAGGTTATCTTTATTAATCTTAATACTTATATTATTATTAATTAAAAAAATTTGTGAGGTGAAAATATATGGAAGATAGTAAAGTTTTAAGTATTATTTCTATAATCCTTGGTATTATCATTATGATTTTCCCAATCTTTGGAGTTACTACTGTATCTATAATTTTAGGAATAACATTTTTAATTATGGGTATATTTACAGCGATATTCTCTTATTCAACTTCTGATTATAGTAGTTTATTATCTATTCCAGGTATAATTCTTGGAGTTTTATTTGCTATATTTGGTATATGTTTAATAATTAATCCTGCTGTATTTTCAGCACTTGCGGCTTTCTTTATTTATATTGCAGGTATATTCTTAATAATCATAGGTATTTTAGGTATAATCGCAGCATTTGGTGGAATTGGTAAAGCATTAGGTGCTACTTCATTAATTTTAGGTATTGTTTACTTTATTGTTGGATATTATGTAGCTGACCCTAAAATATGTGGATTTTTAATTGGTTTATGGTTATTAATTACAGGTATTGTAGGAATTTTAAGAAATTAAATGTTTATTGTTTAATAAACATTTTAAATTAATTTTTTTTGCTTTTTTTTATTCCTTAAATTTTTAATATAAATGGTTTTTCTTGAAAATAGATATTTGTTTAAAAATTTAGTTTCTAAAATTTATTTATTTTAAATTTAAAACAAAGTTTATTTTAAATTTAAATGTTTAAAAAAATTAGAATTTTTATATATTATTCTATTTTATTCATCACTATGTTTTTATCCTTTTGTCTAATTTTGTTGTGTATTTTTTTATTTTATCTTTATTTTGTATAAAATTAAAATCAAAATCTTTATAAATTAATTAATCTAAATATATTAATAATTAATAAAATAATTTCAGGCGATATAAAATGACAGATACATGTAATATTGATTCTGATTTTAATGAGTTGCCATCAGAGGATGAAATTTATAATATGGTTAATGTGTTTAAAGCTATTTCTGATCCAACTCGTTTATGTATTTTATACTTATTAGAAGATACAGAATTATGTTCTTGTAGAATCCAAGAAGCATTAAATAAACCGCAACCAACTATTTCTCATCATATAAATATTTTAAAAAATGTGGGGCTTATTAAAGGAAGAAAAAAAGGAACTTGGATTTATTTCAGTTTATCTAATAATAAGATAATTAATATGTTAGAAGATTTAAAGGCAATATTCTAATTATTTTATATTGAATTTATATTCAAATTTTATTTTTAAAATCATTAATTTCTATTTTTATTTTTTAGAAATATTTATTAAATACTTTTTTTAGAAATATTTATTAAATACTTATTTTATTTAAAAATTTAACTTTTTAAAGTATAAATGAATTTATATTTAATTTTAAAAGGTTTTAATAAGTTTAAATTTAATAAAAATTTTAAGAGGAAAAACTATGTGTACTGCTGCAAATTATTTATCAAAAGACCATTATTTTGGACGTAACTTTGACTATGAATTATCATATAATGAAAAAATAACTATAACTCCAAGGAATTATCCATTAAAATTTAGAGTTGAAAACACAATTGAAAATCATTATGCTTTTATTGGAATAACTGCAGGTATTGATGTTTATCCATTATATTATGATGCTACAAATGAAAAAGGATTAAGTGTAGCTGGTTTAAATTTTTCTGATTTTGCAGATTATAAAAAAGTTGATAAAAGTAAAGTGAATGTTGCATCTTTTGAATTTATTCCTTGGATTTTATCACAATGTAGTAATGTTGAAGAAGCAAGAAAACTTTTAAAAAATCTTAATATCGTTGATATTCAATTCTCTGATGAACTTCCTAATTCTTCACTTCATTGGATTATTTCTGATAGGAATGAATCAATTACTGTTGAAACAGTTAAAGAAGGCTTAAAAGTTTATGACAATCCTGTAGGTGTTTTAACAAATAATCCACCATTTGATAAACAGCTATTTAATTTAAATAATTATAGATACTTATCTAGTAAAACACCTGATAATACTTTCAGTAAAGATTTAGATTTAATGGCATATAGTCGTGGAATGGGTGGTTTAGGTTTACCTGGTGATTTATCTTCAATGTCTCGTTTTGTAAAAGCAAGTTTTACTAAAATGAACTCTTTATCTAGTGAAGATGAACTTGAAAGTGTTAGTCAATTTTTCCATATTCTTGGATCTGTTGAACAGCAAAGAGGTCTTGCATTTATTGAAGAACCAGATAAATATGAAATCACTATTTATTCTTCTTGTGTAAATACTGATAAAGGAATTTATTATTATAAAACCTATGAAAATAGTCAGATTAATGCAGTTAATATGTATAAAGAAGATTTAGACTCTAATAATTTAATTACATATCCTTTAATTAATAAACAAAATGTTAATTATCAAAATTAATTAGTTTATTAATTTGTTTATTTTTTTTAATCTTTTTTTAAATCTTTAAATTTTTATATGATCTTTTAGTTTTTTTTTTAATCTTTTTTTAAATCTTTAAATTTTTATATGATCTTTTAGTTTTTTTTTTTAATCTTTTTTTAAATCTTTAAATTTTTATATGATCTTTTAGTTTTTTTTTTAATCTTTTTTTAAATCTTTAAATTTTTATATGATCTTTTAGTTTTTTTTTTAATCTTTTTTTTTAAATTTTTAGATTATTATACTATTTTTTAGATTCTTTTTAAATTTTAACTTATTTATATCAATTAATTTTTAAATTTAAGAAAAAATTAATCTTAATTTTTTAAATAATTTCAATAAAATATTTATTATTTTTAAGTATTTTTTATAAACATTTATAAAATAATTAAAATATATATTATAATATTATATTTTATGAATTTTTGAATTCAATTTTATTATTATTATTATTAAATAATTTTTATTAAGAACACTTAGGTGTATTAAATGAGTGAAGATATTTTAAAAATCATTAATGAGTTAAGTTTATATGAAAAAATCTTATTAAAAGATTTAGGAGAAAATGAAAATATTCTTCCTGAAGAAATTGCTGAAAAAGAAAATTTAAATATTAAATCTGTAATGAGTGCAGCAGGTTCACTTTCTGCTAAAAATATTATTACAGTAAATAAAGATGTTAAAGAAAATATTAAATTAACTGATGCAGGTAAAGATTTTGCAGAAAAAGGATTACCAGAACGTAGGATTTTATCTGTTCTTGGTCATGAAAAGAAAATACCTATGGGAGAACTTGCTAAAAAATCAGGTTTAGATAAAAAAGATGTTAATATTGCTCTTGGTTGGTTAAATAGAAAACATTGGGCAAAAATTAATAAAGGAGTATTAGAAATTACTGATGATGGTGTAAACTCTTTAAATACTGTTGGAGATGATGAAAAATTATTAAAAGAATTATTCTCTAATCAAAGTTTACTTAAAAGTTCTTTAAATGAAAGTTCTCTTAAGGCTTTTAAAGATTTAAATCAAAGGAAAAATCTTATTAAAATTAAAAAAATTACTTCTCATAGTTTTGAGTTAAATGATTTAGGTATAAACATTATTAATCAAGGTTTTGACATTGATGATTTTAAAAAAGAAGCAACTCAACTTACACATGATGATTTAAAATCTGGTGCATGGAAATCTTTACATTATAAACCATATGATATTAATGCAGAAAACCCTAAAATTTTCCCAGGTAAAGTTCATCCACTAAGGAAAATTATTCAAAAAATTAGAGAAATATTTTTAGACATGGGTTTTACAGAAGCAGATGGTACTTATGTTGATTCTGCATTCTGGAACTTTGATTCTCTTTTCCAACCTCAAGATCATGCAGCAAGGGAAATGCAAGATACTTTCTATTTAAAAAATCCATGTTCTTGTAAATTACCTGATGATGAAATTGTTAAAGCTGTTGCAAAAACTCATGAAGATGGTGGAAACACAACAAGTACTGGTTGGGGTTATGATTGGGATGTAGATGTTGCAAAACAGTCTGTTTTAAGAACACATACTACTGGTATTTCAACTAAATATCTTGCAAATCATGAACCACCTTTAAAAATGTTTTCTGTTGGTCGTGTATTTAGACGTGAAACAATTAATTATAAACATTTACCTGAATTCCATCAAGTAGAAGGAATTGTTGCAGCACCAGGTATTAGTTTCGAACATTTACTTGGTATTTTAAAAGAATTTTATAAAAAATTAGGATTTGAAGTAAGATTTAGACCTGCTTATTTCCCTTATACTTATATGTCTTGTGAATGTGAAATTTACTTAGAAGAAAGGGATAGTTGGATTGAACTTGGTGGATCTGGAATGTTCCGTCCTGAAGTACTTGAACCATTAGGTATTGATGTACCTGTTCTTGCATTTGGTATTGGTGTAGAAAGACTTGCTATGATAACTTATGATATCTCTGATATTAGAATGTTATATAAAAGTGATATCAAATGGTTACGTGATATACCTATTGATGAAGGTGTTGAATTAGATTCTAATTATTAATTTAATTAGTTTTTAATTATTTTAATTTATTAAATAATTTTTATTTAACTTTTTAATAATTTTTTTACTAATTGTGATAATATGAGAAAAGAAAAGTATGAAATTACTGATTTTAAGACTATGATTCAGATTATTGATTCATCCACTACAGTTAGGCTTGGATTTAATACAGATAATCTTCCTTATATTGTTCCATTAAGTTTTGGTTATGAAATAATAGATGATAAAGTAATATTATATATTCATTCTGCTTCTGAAGGTCGTAAAATTGATTTAATTTCTGAAAATGATCATGTTACTGTTGAATTTGATAATTTTATTAAATATTATAATATAGGTCATAAATTTACTTGTAGTTATAATGCTCTCATGGCTGAAGGTAAGATTGAAGCTATTTATGATAATAATGAAAAAGTAAAAGCATTAAATTTATTATTAAATCATTGTGAATTTGATGAAAAAATTGATTCTAATGCTAAGTGTATGAAAATTACTAATGTTTATAAAATAACTTTAAGTAATTTATCTTGTAAAATACATGATTAAATTAAGTTATTCTTTATTATATTTTATTTTAAAATTTTATAGCTATTTTTATTTATTTTATTATTTTTATTCATATTTTTATCTGTTTTATTCTCATTTCTAATTTTTTTTAAATTTTTTTCTTTTTCTTTTTTTAATATTTTTAATTAAATTTATAGTAAGATTTATATACTATGAAAATATAACTATAGTTATACAATTATAACATACGTTATATTTTGTATATTTTTAAAACGTTTTAGGATAGAAGTCTATATTTTTATATCTCTATTATAAATACAAGTATGTGTATTTAATCATAAATTATATAGGCTTTTATCTATTTTTGAATGTTTTAAAAAGTTATATTAAATTTAACCATAAGAACAGTAAATAAATTCCATAAATTTTATTACTCTCATTATCCTTAATTTATGGTGTTTTCATTACTTAAGAGAAATAATAATTGCATAAGTTTCTAAATAGAAAATTATCCACATAATATATTATTCTGCCATTTAAAATATATCTTTTCTATTTAAAGATTTCATCTGTCAATGTATATGCAATTAACCTTCTCATTTTTAAATTTTTGAGTTTTACTTATTTTATTGTGTTTTTTCTAGTTTTATTTTTTATGTATATTTAATTAAATTCTTAGAATGCTTAGCTTTTTTGATGATTATTTTAAATCTATTGTTTTTAGATTATCTATAAAAATAGTATTTTTTTGTTGAAATCTTATTTTTTTTATAAGAATTTAAACTTAGTTAATATTTAAAAATCAATTTTTAAGAAATTTATTTATAAAAATTTTGAGGATTTTATCAAAGCCATAATTTAAAGATTAAATTTAATAAATTTATTTTAAAAATTAAAATATTTTAAAAAAGTTTAAAAATAGATAAAAGTTTAATTTTTTAATTAAACTTTAATTTTAAGCCCAATAGGACAATGATCAGAACCCATTACATCTGAAAGAATATAAGAATCTACAAGATGGGATTTAAATTCATCATTAACAAAAAAGTAATCAAGTCTCCATCCAACATTCCTATCTCTTGCACGTGTTCTGTAACTCCACCATGTATAGTTTTCAGGTTCTTTATTAAATTCTCTAAATGTGTCAATATATCCATTATCTAAGAATTTACTAACCCATTCTCTTTCAACAGGTAAAAATCCTGAAGTTTCTTCATTCTGTTTTGGACGAGCAAGGTCAATTGCTTTATGTGCAGTATTTAAATCTCCACATATTACTAAGTTTAAACCTTCTTCAACAAGAGAATTGGTATAATCAAGAAATGCATCATAAAAATCAAGTTTATACTTTAATCTTTCTTCAGATGATCCACCATTTGGATAATATATGTTTAATAATGTAAAATCATCATAATCAAGTCTAAGTAATCTACCTTCAATATCAAATTTTTTAATTCCCATTCCATTTATTACATTATTTGGTTTATATTTAGTATAACTTGCTACACCACTATATCCTTTCCTTTCTGCAGAATTAAAATATGAGGTGTAATTTGGGATATTTAATAATTTTTTAGGTAATTGATCGATTTGTGCTTTTGTTTCTTGTATTGATACAATGTCTGCATCATAAGAATTTAACCAGTCAATAAATCCTTTTCTATGTATTGCTCTTATACCATTTACATTCCATGATATTAATTCAATTTCATCCATTTTCACACCTTATAATACCGTATCCACATCTGATATATTATTTAAAACAGTTACATTGAGATTTTTATCTTCAATTTCTTGTTCTTGTTCAAAAGTTAATTCAGAATTTACTAAAATCCCGACCATTCCTGCATTTAATGCTCCTACAATATCTGTTTCATATTTATTTCCAACCATTACACTTTTATCAGCACTACAATGCATACGTCTTAATGCCTCTTTAAAAATTTCAGGATGTGGTTTTTCATAAC
Source organism: Methanobrevibacter wolinii SH (assembly GCF_000621965.1). Taxonomy (NCBI): domain Archaea; kingdom Methanobacteriati; phylum Methanobacteriota; class Methanobacteria; order Methanobacteriales; family Methanobacteriaceae; genus Methanobrevibacter; species Methanobrevibacter wolinii. The sequence continues at coordinate 35,030 of NZ_KK211376.1, read as the reverse complement.
CTACCTCTTCTGAAGTTAAAACAATATCAAAAAATGGGTGTAAATTTAATCTAATAAGTTTTTCCCATTGTTTAATTGTAAGTCCATTTGTAATTGCTCCTAATTTATAACCTTTTGTTTTAAGATAAATTAATATTGCAATTGTTCTTGGGAATGGTTGTAAAAGTGAAAATTTAACATTATGATATGTAGTCATACCAAGTGCTATTAAATATGGATCTTCTGCACCAATTACTCTTTTTGTAAGTACATTAAAATGTTTATCATAGTTTGAACCTTTCTCTGCTATGATTTCTTTAAATATATCGTATGCTTCATCTTCTTCAATAGGAAGACCATTTTCTACAATATTATTTATTGCTGCACGCCTTGCAGTTTCTGCAAAAGATGAAGTATCAAGTAATGTATCATCTATATCAAAAAATACTGCTTTATCTGTACAATTTTCATCCATTTTTATACGCCTATTATTTTTTAATTATTGAACTTTCATATAAATTTTAAGTATTATATATTAAAATCTATTTATTTATAATTTATATTTATTTTTATTAAATTACTTTTTTATATTATATTTTGTTTCTCTTGAAAGTATATTGAAATTTTAATTTTTAAAATTCTATTATTTTAAATTTAGAATAGTTTATATTTTTAATGGATTTTAAAGTCTGTATTTATCTTAAGATTATGTTTAATTAAAATTTATAAAATTTATTAAAATATAGATAAGATTTATTAGTTTAATAGTCTCAACACAAGGCTCTTTCTTACAAGTAATCTAAATATAGATAAGATTTAATTTTAGTTAAGATATCATTTATTAATTAAAAAGGTTTTTTAATATATAATATTAAATATAATATTAATTAGTATAAATTAATACTTTTACAAGGTGCTTTAATTGTTAAGAGAAAGAAATGAAGAAAGACCTAAAGAAAGTCCTGAACAAATGGAACTTGAAGATACTATTAAAGCTCAAGCACAAGTATTTTTAAGTGATTTTAATGCTAATTTACCTGAAATCATGGAACTTGAATATGAAGGATTTTATAGGAGAGGTTTTTTTGTAACTAAAAAAAGATATGCTGTAATTGAAGAAGGAAATATTATAGCTAAAGGTTTAGAACTTGTTAGGAGAGATTGGGCACCAATAGCTAAAAAAACACAAGAAGATGTTTTAATGGCTATTCTTAATGAAGGTAATGTTGATAAAGCTGTTGAAGTTATTAAAAATACTTTAAAAAAACTTAGGTCAAGGAAAGTTACTAAAGATGATCTTGTAATTCATACACAAATTACTAAAAGTCTTGATAAATATAAACAAATGGCTCCTCATGTAGCTGCTGCTTATAGGATGGAAGAACATGGTATTAAAGTAAATAGTGGAGACATTTTAAGATATGTTATTATTAAAGGGAAAGGTTCAATAAGTTCAAGAGCAATACCTTATGCATATGTTGATGATAGTACTGAATTTGATATAAATTATTATATTACTCATCAAGTAATTCCTGCAGTACAACGTATTATGAGTTCATTTGGTTATACTGAAAAAGAATTGGAACATTTAGATAGTAAAGAGAAACAACAAACTCTTGATGCATTTTTTTAGAAATTTTTACCTATTTATTCTTAAATATTTTTTTAATTTAAAAATATTTCTTATGAAATACTATTTTTAACAAGGTTTATATATTATAAAAACAAAATATTTTATTATCATTATTCTTAAATGACTCTTTTTGCTCTATTGTTCTTATTTTTAAAAAAGAATGTAAACAGGTATTTTCTTGCTTACTTGTTTATTTGAGAGTTATTTTAAGTTTGCGATTTAAAATTATTTATTTATAAAGTCTTTAACAAATTAAATTTTATTAGGTGAAATAATGGCAATTAGTCAAGGTAAATCAATTAGAAGTCCTTCTGGTGGAAGATTAAGAGCAAATCGTGGAAAAAGAAAAGCAGAATTAGGAAGATCTTCTGCAGAAACTAAATTAGATTCAAAAAGATTAAGAAAAATCAGAACTCGTGGTGGAAATGAAAAACTTCGATTAGATGGTGGAAATAAAATCAATGTTGTTGATCCTAAAACCCACAAAGCTGAAGTTTTAGATATTTTAGATGTAAGTGAAAATAAAGCAAACCCTAACTACGTAAGAAGGAATATTATTACTAAAGGTGCTATTGTAGAAACTGCAAAAGGTAAAGCTAAAGTTACATCTAGACCAGGTCAATCTGGAGTTATTTCAGGAGTTTTATTATAAACTCTTTTTAATCTTTTTTTTATATGTTTTTTGTTTTTTCTAGTTTTTTGTGTTATTTATTGTTTTTTTTCTAGTTTTTTCTAGTTTTTTGTTTTATTTGTTGTTTTTATTAAAATCTTTTTTATATTTACTTTTTCTAGATTTATAGTTCTTTATTTTATTATAATTTATTTTATTTTAATTTTTCTTGTATTTTATTTCTTTTATTTTTATTTTTTCTCTTTTTAATCTAATTTATATAAATTTATTTTTATTTTTAATAAATTATATATACTATTTTTAAGATAAAATAAACTATAATCAAAAATATTTTAATTATTTTAAATAGTTTTTGATTATTCAATTAGATGGAGGTAAAAAAAATTCAGAAGACAAGAAAGTTAATATTACTTTCTTTAATTATTATGATTATGTTAATATTTGTTTCAAGTATTTCTGCTAGTGAGCTATCTGTTAATACATCAACTAATAGTTCTATATCTCATACTAATTCTATTTCTGTTACTAATTCAGAATTGGTGGATAATAAAAATATTTCTAATAATACAAATAATAAAACTTCAAATAATGCTCTAAAGCAGTTTAGTACAAAAACAAATGTAGTTCAAGATGTTAAAAATCCTGTTTTAAACATTTCAACTTCTGAAGCATATAATAAATCTTCAAAAAATTATACTATGAATGGAGTACCTGTGTCTGGAGCTAAAATTAAGATTTATGATCCTTCAAATACCTTGATATATTCTGGTGTTTCAAATGATAAAGGTTATCTTTTGATAGGAAGTTTAACTTCTGGTTATGGTAATTATAAAATTGTATGTTCTTATTCTACTTATGTAGATGAAACTATTGTTTTTAATTATGATAGACGACATTTATTGAATAATAAAATTAAATGTTTATTTAAACCAGATTTATGCTTTATTACATATTATCAAGGTAATAAAAATAAAATGGATTATTTATCAACATTAAGTAAGCGTGTATTTTATATTGATAGTGTTAATTTCAATAATAATCCTAATTTGTGGTTAATTGCTTATGCTAATTATATACAAATGGATATGTTTACTTCTTCATTTTACACAGATAATGTTAAGAATTTAATTATAGAATCACCAGCAAATAAAAATCATATGATTTCTTATATATTTGGTCAATCTGATAGTGCTAATCTTGGATTTAATTATGTAGGTACTAAAAATGGTAATAATACAATTAATACAATAGAAAATACTTATATTGGATCTTATTATCAACCTAATGATTATAAAAATTCAAAAGTTATCAGTACAAATATGGAGAATTTATATGCATATATTTTATATTTACTTGGTGAAAGTTCAGTAAATCCAGTTCGTGATTCAACTAGAACTCCAGTAATGGATTCAACTTGGGGTATTTATCATCCTGCTTATGGTTGTTTCGAACTTCGTCCAAATCAAACTCAAATCAATGATTGGATTTTAAAAGATCCTGGTTATGATAAAGATGGTAAAGGTAGTTTAAATTGGATGATTATTGAATATGTAAAATGGCAAGGTTCTAATTCTATGTCTTCCATTTTTAAAGATTTTGAGAATTGGTATAATTCTTATCAAATAAATTCTACTAATATCTATGGTGGAGATGAGCTTACTGATAAAAAATCTTATTTAAGTAAAGTTAATACAAGTTCTCCATTTATTGCAATTGTAAGTTATTATCCTGGCGGAGATTTAATGGATAATTTAATTAAAGCATATGAATCTCAAGGAAGAGCAGCATTTAATTTGTATCAAATTACAACTACTCCTGCTATGAGTTCTTTATTATTATCATTCCAAAATAATAGTAAACGTCATATTTCTGCTGTTAATTCTTTATACTCTTGGTCATTAAATTATAATAACTCTACAAAAGCAATTGAAGAATTAAAAGAATTAAATGTTGAAGTTATTAAAGTTTTAGATAAAGTTAGTGAAAAAAGTTATACAAGTGATCAAGGTCCTCAAAGTGAATGGACATATTCTGTAACTATTCCTTCATTTGAAGGTGTATTTGGTACAGTATTAGTTTCATATATTAATGCAACTACTGGTCAAGAATGTATAATTGATTCTGGTGTTAAAAAATTAGTAAACCTTACTATTGGTTGGGCTAATCTTAAAGAATTGAATAATTCTAATAAGAAAATTTCAATTATCTTATATAACTATCCTCCTGGAAAAAGTGATATTGGAGCATCTTATTTAGATATATTTAATAGTACTTATATCATGCTTCATTTATTAGCTCAAGAAGGATATAATCTAGGTATGGATGAAAAAGATCTCCCTAATTTAACTACTTTAACTGATATGATTTTAGAGGCATGTAACAAAGGTTCATGGGCTCAAGGTTATTTAAATAATTATGTAGATAAATATTGGGATGTTCTTATGGCTAACCATCAATTGATTAATGAATCTGAATTTAAAACTTATTTAGATTCTTTAAATCCTAAATTGAAACAACAATTAATTGAACATTGGAATGATACTATAGGTAATATTATGGTTTATAATGGTACTAAACATAAAGGAAGGTTTATTGTAATACCTGGTATTATGTTTGGTAATGTTTTTGTTACTTTCCAACCAAGTAGAGGATGGGAAGTCAGTAAAATTGAAGATTACCATAGTTCTGTTTTACCACCTCATCAACAATATGTTTCATTTTATAAATGGTTATCACAAACATTCCATGCTAATGCACTTATTTATATGGGTACTCATGGTACTGAAGAATTCTTACCTGGTAAAAGTATAGGACTAACTGAAAATGATTGGTCATTTGAATTTGTTGATACACCATCAATTTATCCATATATTGTTTCTGATCCTGGAGAAGGTATAGTTGCAGTAGATAGGATGGATGCTTTGGTTATTACCCATATGACTCCTGCATCTGTAATGTCTGATTTATATGGTAATTTATCTAAAATTAATGATTTAATTCGAAGTTATAATAAAGCTATTAATGTTGGAGATACTGCATCTGCAGAAGAATATAAAAAAAGTATTTTAATATTAGCAAATTCTGATTCTCTTAAATTAACTCTTCCAAGTGAAAATCAGACTTTTGATGATTGGTTAGAACAATTAGATAGTAAATTAGATGATTTACAATCTGATACTATTACTTATGGTGTTCATAGTTTAGGAAAAGTTTTAACTGGTTATGAATTAATTCAGGAAATAATAACAATTACTTCCTCTCAAACTGATATTTATACTGAAATTCTTCATAAACTATATCCAAATCTTAGTAAATTAGATTTTTATAAAGATATTTATAAAAATAAAGAGTATAAAGCTCAAATTAATGAGACTAAAACTTGGTTAAATGATTTCCTTACTTATTTAGTAAATGGAGTAGAATTTGATAAAGTTATTTCTTTATTTAATGTTACTAAAGAATCTAATTTATATAATGATTTAGTTTATGCTAATAAAACAATGAATGGTATTAGAGATAATAGAGAATGGAATGCAATATTTACTGCATTATCTGGTGGATATGTAGAGCCAGGTCTTTCAGGAGATCCTGCTTATTATGATGTACTTCCTACTGGTCGTTCAATGTATACTGGTGATACAACTAAAATGCCTACAAAACAATCCTTTGAAGCTGCTAAAAATCTTGTAGATAAAATGATTGTTAAATATTATGAAAGCCATAATAATACATTCCCTAAATTAACTGCAATTGTTATGTGGGGAACAGAGTTATTACGTACTGATGCTCTTGCAATTGGTGAATTCCTATGGTTTTTAGGTGTAGAACCAGTATGGTCACGTTCAGGTACTGTTGTTGGAGTAAACTTAATTAATTTGAAAAATTTAACTGTTACTCTTTCAAATGGAAAAATAATTAATAGACCACGTATTGATGTATTTACTAGTATGGTAACTAGTAATGTCCATTGGATTAGTCTTTTAATTAATGCATTAAGTCTTGTAAATAATACAAATGAAAGTTTCTCCCAAAACTATATTAAAGCACATTATAATGAAACTGGCTCCCTTGATAGGTTATTTGGTCTTAGGGGAGATGTTCTTGAAGGTACTGGTATGAGTGATTATTTACCAGCTACAAGTAGATGGTATGATACTAATACTGATGTATCTTCTCAAATGACTGATATATATTTAGATAGGGTTTCTCACTCTTGGACATTAGACGAAAATGGTAATATAGTTGTCTCAAAGAAAAGATCAAATTATGAATATTTACTTAAAAATGTTGATTTAATAACTCAAAATGTTGACAGTACATGGAGACTTTTAGATTCTGATGATTATTTTGATTGGCTCGGTGGTTTAGTAGGTGCTTCTAAAAGATTAGGTGGACATGCAACAACTTATGTTCCAGATACAAGGAATAAAAATAATATGGCGGTTCGTACTTTATCTGAAGAACTTGACTTAGAACTCCGTACAACTATTGCAAATCCAAAATATACTGGTGCTCTTACTGGTTCAACCTCTGGTTGGTTACAAATTGCTGCAAAAGTTCAAGATTTATATATGTTTGGAGCTGTAACTTCTGGTAAATTAGGTACTGGTCAATATAGGAATGGTGGTACTGGATCATTTGCATCTGGTTCTGTTGTAAGTAGTGATTCTTTTACTGTTGCTGCTAATGCAATTAATTCACTTTATTCTTCTGTAAATTCTGCTGCACAATCATACAGTTGGCAATCAATGGCTGCATGGATGATTTATGCTTCACAAACTGGATTATGGAATCCAAGTTCAACATCAGAGAAAAAATTACTTCAAAATTTAGTAAATAAATATGTTGATAGTGTTGTAAAATATCAAAATTTTGCATGTTGTCACCATACTGATCCTTGGTCTTTTAACAGAGATGTAACTCAAATGTATAGTGGTAGTAGTTCTACTCTTGCTAAATTCAATGCTTTATTTAAAGCAATGAGTGATACACAAAATGATATTTATTCAGAACAAAGTTCACAAGGAGCTACTAATGCTGCTAGTTCTCAAGTATATTCTGGTTCTAGTTCAGTTTCAAATTCTGGATCTAATTCAGGATCTAGTTCTGGTTCTGGTGCAAGTTCTGTAGGAGATTCTGGTACTAGTGGTTCTAGTGATGGAGGTTCTAAATCATCTGATAATGATGGAAAACAAGGTTCTAATTCAGATAATGGTCAATCTGGTTCTGATGCAGGATCTAGTTCCTCTAGTAATAAAGCTTATGAATTAAATAAGCAATCTAGTTCCTCTGGTGCACAAGCTTCATTACCAATTTATGTCTTAGTCATAATAGTAGTAATATTATTTATATTTGGTTTTGGTTTCTTTAAAAGAAACAAAGATGATGAGGATAATGATGATGAAATATATTAATTTATCATTTCTTCATCTTTTTTTAATTTTTAAGCTTGTTTAACTCATTATTTTAGTTTAAAGTTTAATTATTAATTAAAATAAATTTTTTATTTATGATTTTATTAAATCTATTTTTTATTATTTTTTTACAATTTATTTTTAAAAATATCTATTTTTTCATTTATTTATTAAATTTTTTTGATTATATATCAAATATTCTTAAAAAATATATATTATATAATTACATAAATATAATTCAACTATATTTTATTTTTATTAAAATATAGTCTATTAATATAAGAGTTTATAATTAAATTTATTTTTAAAATTAGCTAAAATCATAATTTTGGTTTATTTTTTGATAAATTAAATTTAGAAGTAGTTTTTTATATTTTATTAAGTTTTTAATTAAAATTTAATTAAACTACTTTTTTTAAAATGTTTTTATTTATATTTTAAAAAAAATTTGGATAAGGTGAAAGATTGAAATTCAATAAATTTTTAATTTTATTAATTGTTTTAATCGCTATTTTATCTATTGGTTCAATTTCTGCTAGTGATAATAATGATTCTTCTTCATTTCAAACATTAGATCCACATTCTGATATTTATTCATTTAATGTTTCTATATCTAGTTTACAAGAATCATCAATTAATGATTCATCATCAAATTCACAAGTAATTTCTTCTGTTTCAAATTCAAACAGTTCAGATATTGTATCTTTAAATGATAAAACAGTTAAAACAGGTAAAATTATTAATATAAATTCAAATAAGTATTCAACTTATTTTGATGAAGATGGAAATATTATATCTGGAATATCTTCTGGTGATACTTTAGATTTATCTGGTACATTTACAGATCAAAATTTCATTATTAATATACCTTTAACTATTACATCAAGTTCTAATACTGCTTTTCTAAGAAATTGTACAATTAATTTTTTAGAAGGATCTAATGGTTCTAAAGTATCTAATATTAAATTTAGTAATAATCATAGTTTTACACCAGGAGTATGGATTCAAAATACAAATAATATTACTATAAATAATATTGATTATTATGGTAATGGTCAAAGTGCTTATGGTGTGTATATACAGAATTCTACTAGATGTACTTTAAGTAATTCAAAAATAAAAACTGAAACTGGTACTGATGGTAAACATTGGACTCATCCTAGTATCTGTTTAAGTGGATCTCATTATAATACTATTATTAACAATAGTGTTGAAATCGGAGATAATGTAGGTATATATGCTTCTTATTACAATGATAAAAAATATTCTAATAATAATTATATTATTGGAAATATAGTAAGAACTATTATTAGTGATTCTACTTCATGGAATTATGCTATTCAAATGATGGGATCAAATAATTTAATTGAAAATAACACAGTTATTGGTTCTTATAGGGGTATATCTGCAACTCTTTCTAATAACACTGTTCGTGGTAATACAATAACTAATATTACTGGTGTTGATTTTTCTAATAAATCAACTATCTCTGGTGGTGATTATGCTATTATTGTTAATCTTAATTCAATAGTTGAGAATAATAAATTAATAAATGTTTATGCACAAACTGCTATTAATGTTGGTTCAAATTGTTTAGTAAGAAACAATACAATTGATAATGTATTATCAAGAGGTTATGGTATATCTGTAACTGGAAATAATACTAATATTTCTAATAATAATATAACAAATGATAAATCTGCTGCAATTGTAATTAATGGAGACATTCGTAATATTATTGTAAATTCTAATTATATAAACTCTAATTCTTATGGTGTTTTAGTTGTTAGACAATCTACTAAAAAGTATCCTAGAAATCTTACAATAATTAATAATTTTATTAATACTACTAATGATTGTTCTATTGATGCATTATATGCAGACAATGAAAATACTACTATAAACAATAACAATGTAAATGGTAAGAAAATTGTTTATCCTGAAGGTACTGTTATTGAAGATGATACTCACATTAAATATAATGGTACAAAAATTATTATTACTCCAGATACTTACTCTATGTACTTTGATGATAATGGTATAATTGTACCTGGAACAATTAATGATAGAGATATTTTAATTTTTAGTGGTAACTTTACAAATAAAACTATGATTATATCCTCAAAAGTTAAAATAGAAGGTAATAATCAGACTAATTTATTTAATTCTACAATTAAAGTAATTTCACCTAATGTTTATATTTGTGATTTAAATATTACAAATAATAATCCAGGTATTATTAATCAATGGGGTATTTATGTATCTAATGGGGCAGATTATGTCTATATTATAAACAATAATATTAATGTAACAGATGATAAAACTGCTTACTGTATATATTTAGATGATCTTAATGGTGCTACTGTTGAAGGAAATTTCCTTTATTCAAGTGGAAATTATTTAACTTATACTATTCTTTGTCGTGAATTATATAATTCCACAATAAATAATAATGAAATATTTACAAATGGTACTGGTCAAGTTCATGGATATGAATCTGAATTATGTATTGATGGTGTTCATAGAATTCAAGAAATATATAGAACATATGGTATTTTATTAATTTATTCTAGTAATAATAATATTTCAAGTAATTATGTTTCTGTAGGTTCTAAATTAGCTAATGGAACATATATTAATAGTACTAATTCAATTGTCGGTATAGATATTTACTTTGATAGTAATAATAATACAGTTAATAATAACCATATTGAAGTTTCTGGTAATGATAATTATGTTTATGGTACTGGTTGTTTAGCTGCACAAACTGGTAAAGGAACCACCACTGCTAATAACAATAAATTTATCTCAAATGATATTATTCTTAATGCTAATAACTTTGTATCTGGTATTATCATTGGTTATTTAAGTAATAAAACAATAGTTGATAATAATGCTATTACATTAAACAGTAAAAATGATGCATATGGTATTACTCTTGAAATATCTCAAAATAATATTATTACAAATAATATTGTTAATGCTAAATCTGGAGCAATATATCTTTTAGAAATCTTTAGTTCAAATAATAATAAAATTTCTAATAATATATTTAATGGAAATGGTAGTTTTGTTTATGGTATTGCAGGATATGAAGCATCTAATAATACAATTAATTCTAATAAAATAAATGCATTTGGTGATTATAATACTGTTGATAAAGTAAGTAATCATGGTGATAGTATTACTGCAGGAATTGCAGGTATTTATCTAATAAAAAACTCTTTAAATAACAATATTAATTCAAATAATATTACAACAAATGGTTATTATGCAGTTAACATTACAGAAAATCAAAATATTGTAAAAAATAATTATCTTGTAGCAAATAATACTTATGGTAATAAAGCAGTAAATTATCTTAATGAAAATGTATCTAGTAATTATCCTAAAAATCTAAATATTAATTTCGATGTTGATAAAAAAGGAAATATTATAATTAAATTAACTGATGATGAAAATAATCCAGTTAATAATAAAACTATAACATACTTAATTAATGGAACCGAATCACCTAAAGCTTTAGTTACTGATGAAAATGGTCAAGCTGTAATCAATAATTTAAATGGAAAAATAAGATTAACCGTATTATTTAATGGTGATAATGAATATATTAAATCTAATAATTCTATTAAGGTATATGTTGTTAATAAAGTTCCTGTAAAATTAGGTACTAAAATTGTTTCATATGATTTTAATCAAGTTGCTGTTGATTTTTATCATGGTGAACGTGGTGGATACTTTGTATCTCAACTTCTTGATGTTAATAATAATCCTTTAGTTAATAAGACTGTTCAAGTTGGATTTAATGGAGTGGTTTATACTTTAACTACTGATGAGAATGGTTTAGCTAAACTTCAAATCAACCTTGCATGGTCTGGAATTTATACTTTTGCAGTATGTTATTTAGGTGATGATGATTATAATGGTAGTTTTGTTGTAAATAAAATTACAATTAGTAAAAAACCAACATCATTAGTAGTTCCAAATAAAAAGTATAGTCTTAGAACAAAATCTAAAGTTATTACTGTTACATTACAAGGTAAAAAAGCATTTGGACAAGGTTCTGTAGTCTGTGCTGGTAGAATAGTTAAAGTTACTGTAAATGGTAAAACATATACTGCTAAAACTAATTCTAAAGGTGTTGCTAATATTAAAGTAAACATCAATAGAAGAGGAACTTATACTGTAACTACTAAATTTGATGGAGATTATTGTTGTAATTCTCAAAAATCTACCTCAAAATTAATTATAGTATAAAAAAACCACAAATAAAAGTTTTTAATAAAAAAATTTATTAAAAACCCTTTTTTTTTATTTTTTAAATAATTTTATTTAATTTTAAATGTTTTTTTTAATATTTATTAAATTTTTTATTTTTTTGGGTTATTTAGTTTAATTTGGTCTAATTTATGTTTTTTTTAGTTTTTTATTGTGCTTTTTTAGTTTAGATTAATTTTTTTAGTTTTTTATTGTGGTTGTTTTGTTAATTTAGGTTTTTAGTTAAACATAAATATTTTTATTAAATTTTTTAATGAAAATTTAATTTATTATGCTTTTTAGTTTTAATGATATACATAATAACTACTTAATTTTATTAATATGATTTTTAAACTAAAATATTTAATTTATCAATTATTTATATAATATTTATTAATTAATACTATCTTTTAATTTAAAGCTTATTTAATTAAATCCATTTTTTGAATTATAAATTTTATAGTTTATTGTTAATATTAAATTTTCTTTTTTGAATTTTTAGTTTTAAAAATAAATTATATCCTAGATTTAAAAAGAAATAAACCTAATAAAAATTTAAATTTTTGAATTAAATAAGTTTTTAAAGATTTTAAAAATTATAATAAATTTCATTAATTATTTAATAATGTAAGTATAAATACTAATGTATATTAAATAACTTTTATTTTATTTTAAAAAACTACAAGGAGATACTATGAAAATTGGAATGAACCATGGTGCTGGTGGAGAAGTAATGGAAAGCCTTATTAAAGATACTATTTTATCAAATATTTCTAAAAAATCAGTTAATGGAGGTATAGGTTTAGAATCTTTAGATGATGGAGCAACTATACCTATTGGTGATTATGAAATTGTTGTTACTACTGATGGACATACTGTAGATCCTCTTTTCTTCCCTGGTGGAGATATTGGAAGAATTGCTGCAGCTGGTACTATTAATGATGTTTCTATGATGGGTGCAAAACCTCTTGCAATTACTAATGCAATGATTGTTGCAGAGGGATTTGATATTGAAAATATGGATAAAATCATTAAATCTATGAATAAAACTTGTGAAGAAGCAGATGTTGCACTTGTTGCTGGTGATACTAAAGTAATGGAAGCAGATAAGTTAGATGGTATTGTTATTGCTACTACTGGTTTTGGTATTGCTAAAAAAGGTGAAATTGTAAGAGATGCTGGTTTAGAACCTGGTGATAAAATCATTGTAACTGGTAGTATTGGTGATCATGGTATGAGTCTCATGTCATTTAGGGAAGGTTTTGGTTTTGAAACTGATTTAAAATCTGATTGTGCACCTATGTGGAATCTTGTTAAAAAAGCTCTTGATGTTGGCGGAGTAACTGCAATGAAAGATCCTACTCGTGGTGGATTTGCAAATGCAATTAATGAAATGGCAGATAAATCTGGTGTAGGTGTTGTTTTACAAGGTGGAGATATTCCAATTAAAAAACAAGTTCATGCTGTTTCTGAAATGCTTGGAATTGATCCATTAGAAGTTGCAAATGAAGGAAAAGTTGTAATGGGTGTAAAAGCAGATAAAGCTGATGAAGTCCTTGAAGCAATTAAAACAGATAAATATGGTAAAGATGCTACAATTATTGGTGAAGTTGTAGAAGGTAAACATGTTATTATTGAAACTCCTGTAGGTGGACAAAGAATTCTTGAAGTCCCAATTGGAGACCCTGTTCCTAGAGTATGTTAATTTTAATAAATATTTAATTAATAATTTTAGTTTTTAATCTTTATTTAAAAAGTTTGAATTAAAATTATTTTATTTATTTTTTTTAATAATTTTATATAATGATTTTAAAATTAGTTTGAATTAAAATTATTTTATTTATTTTTTTAATAGATTTATATACTGATTTTAAAATTAATGTGGTTTTAAATATTAATTTTAAAATTAAATATTTAAAGAGGTTTAATATGGTAAGTTTAATAACTAAAAGGACTATTGCATATATCTTAGACTTTTTAGTGGTTTCAGCATTCATGTGGCCGATATCTTTTGTATTGTTTACATTTTGTAATCCTTTTTACAAATATCAAATATATCATTATTTTATTATTGTAGCTCCAATATTAATTATTATATATTTTGTTTTCTGTGAAAAGATTAAAGGTGCTACTGTTGGTAAATTATTAATGTTTATTGAAGTAGTTGATGATAATGGAGGTAGAATATCCTATAAACAATCTATAATTAGAAATATTTCTAAATTATGGTGGTTCCCAATAATATTTGATTTTGTTATTGGACAATTATATGGAAATAAACATGAACGTGTTTTAGGTCAATTATCTCATACAAAAGTTATTAATGAAGATAAATCAAAGTTTGATTTATAATTTCTTTTTTTAAATATTTTTTTTATTTTTATTCTTGTTAAGTATTTTTTTGTGTTTTTTAGGTTTATACTGTTTTTAGGTATTTTTAGTTTGTGTTTTTTGGGTTTATACTATTTTTAGTTAATATTTAAGAAAATAAGTAGATTTATTAATTAATTTTTTTTATAGTTTTTAAAAATAATTTTTTTATTTTAAAATAAGTTAAAAGATTAAAAAAATAGATTTTATCTATTTAAATAGATTCAATCTATTTTAAAGATATTATGCATATTTTGGATTTACTTTATAAGTACCATCTGGTAGACCAAGACCTTTTTGGAACTCAGAAGGAGGTATATACATTACTTCCGCTAATTGTTTAACAAGAAGTTGTTGATTTAAGTTTTCATCTTGATTGTCGTAAACAATTGCAAGAGTTCTATTATATTTATCATGTGGTCTAGCATCATCTATATCAAGATAAACAGTTTTATCTAAACATTTTTCTTTAATATAGTTTTTAGCATCATAATATCCATCTTCACCTTTTTCAGGTGTATTTACCCCTACAAATCTAACCTTTTCATTGCCACCAATACCATCAACTCGTATTGTATCTCCATCAATTACTTTATAACAATAACCTGTAACTTCATGTCTTACAGGAATTCCATAATGACTGTTTGAGTCTTTACTTGTTTCGCTATAAGCTGAAGCATTTGTACTATTACTAGTTGTATTGTTATCTGTAGTATTTGTATCAACACTACTATTTGTATAGTATTGATTATCATCAACAGAGTTTTCATATGAGTCATAATTATGTGAACTAGCAGCAGTTATACATAAAATTGCCCCAATAATTAAAACGATTATTATAAATCCAGTAGTTTTTTTCATAGATATGATTATGTTTGTAAACTATTTATTTTTTATTATTCATTTTTCATGAAATTAATAGATTTATAAATATTGTTTGATTATTTTGAGTTTTTTATAATTTTATTAATTGATAATATAATATTTTAGTTCTAAAATTTTATTTTCAGTATAAATATTTAAATAAATTAAAATATAAACTAATTATAATTAAATAATTTTTAAGAGGCTTATAATGGAAAATAAATTAATTAATAATTATTCCAATTATGATTATGAAAATTATTCTAATTTTAAAGGTGTTCAAATAGTCAATGGAGTATTAAACTTTCCAATTAGCTGGTTAAATATTCAAGGTTACTGTGAATATTCTTTATACCTTCAATATGCTAAATGTATTCAAGTTCCATCTACTTTAGCAATGAAAAGAGGAACTGAAGTACATCAAAATCTTGAAGATAAATTTAAAGAAACTGCAAAACCAGCTAGTTTTAAAGATACTTTAAAAACTTCTAAAGAAATTGAAACAAAATCTAGGGAAATGTTTATTATAGAACCAGATTATGGTATTAGAGGTTATATTGATGAAGTTCAAATGACACCTAATGAGTTTATAATTATTGATGATAAACCTGGAACTAAGGCTTATCCTTCACATATTAATCAAATTAGAGCTTATTGTCTTGCATTTCAATCTATGGTTAATAAACAATCTAATAATGAAGACAATCGTAGGATAATTGGTGCATTACGTCAAAGAGGTACTGATAATATATTTTATACTGAAGTCTTTGATGAAAGTATTAAAGAGAATATTTTATATCTTATTAAACGTATGCATGGATTAATTGAAGGTTCTAAACCATTTATTCCAACTAAAAATCCTAATAAATGTAGAAGTTGTAGATTTAAGGATAAATGTGAAAATAATCTTTCATAAATTTTTATTATATTAAATAATTTTTAAATATTATAAAGATATTCTTTTTATAAATTTAATTTATAAATAACTTTTGATTAACTATTTTAATATATTTAAATATTTTAATTAATTTAATCTATTTTTATTTTTATTAGTTTTTAAATGAGATTTCTCTTATTAATGTTTTAATTGTTATTTTATTATTTAATAAGATTATTTCATGTTTTTTAATAATTATTTTAATGAGATTTCTCTTATTAATGTTTTAATTGTTATTTTATTATTTAATAAGATTTTTTTAATGTTTTAATAATTATTTATAGTTTTTATTATTATTTAATTTGATTTAATGATTAATCTTTTTAAACTCTTGATTATTGGTTTTATTTCTATACTTTTTAATTTATTGTTTAAATTATTAATCAGAATATATTGTATTATTTTTTTAAGGGTTGTGTTTATGAGTAAAAAAAATATAAATTTTAATGATTTTAATATAAAAGATGAGATTAAAAGAGCTATTAAAGATATGGGATTTGAAGAACCTAGTCTTATTCAAAAGAAAGCTATTCCTGAAGGTCTTAAAGGGAGAGATTTAATTGGTCAAGCTCAAACAGGTACTGGTAAAACTGTAGCATTTGCAGTTCCTGCATTAAATAAGATTTGGATTGAAGATAAATCACCACAAGTACTTGTACTTACCCCTACAAGGGAATTAGCTATTCAAGTTGCAGGAGAATTTGGTAAACTTTCACAATATATGAAAAAATTAAGAATATTGCCTGTTTATGGTGGACAACCTATTGGAAGACAAACAAGATTTTTAAAAAAAGGAGTTCATGTAGTTATTGGTACTCCAGGTCGTGTAATTGATCATATCAATAGGGGAAATTTAGATGTTTCTGCAATAGAGACACTTGTTCTTGATGAAGCTGATGAGATGTTAGATATGGGTTTTATTGATGATATTGAAAAAATCATTAAGAGAACACCTAAAAATAGACAAACTCTTCTCTTTTCAGCAACTATTTCAAAAGATATTAAACGTATTGCTAATAAGTATCAGAATAATCCGGAACATATTAAGATTAAACCTACTAAATTCACAGTCCCTAAAATTAATCAATATTACTTTGAAGTTCCAAGAAATAAAAAGATAAGTGTTTTATGTAATATACTTGATTTATATGATATTAATCTTGCACTTGTATTCTGTAATACTAAGAAACAAGTTGATTTTTTAAAACGTAAAATGAAAAGTAGAGGTTACTCTGTAGGTGCAATTCATGGGGATATGAAACAAACAAAACGTGATAGAGTAATGGATAAGTTTAGGAAAGGAAAAATAGATCTTTTAATTGCAACTGATGTTGCAGCAAGAGGTATTGATGTTCCAAATGTTGAAGTTGTATTTAATTATGATGTTCCAAGTAGTGATGAATTTTATGTTCATAGAATTGGAAGAACAGGAAGGGCTGGGAAAGTAGGTTATGCATTTACTTTTGTATCTGGACGTGATGTTAAACAATTTAGAAGTATTCGTAGAAATACTCATCAAAAAATTAAGCAAAGGAAAGCTCCAACATTTGAAGATGTTGAGATGAAAAAATATAATATTATTTTAAATGAAGTAAAAAATATTATTGATAATAAAGATTTAAGTAAAAACATTAATTTAATTGAAAATTTAATGGTTGAAGATTACGATTCTGTTGAAATTGCAGCTGCTTTACTAAAATTAATTAAAAAAAATTAATTTTTTCTTTATTTTTTTTCTTTTTGGTTTTATTTTTAGGTATTTTTTAGTTTTTTCTTTTTTATTTTAATTTAAGAGTAATTGTGTTTTATGTTTAACTTAAAATCTTAAATTGATGTTTTGATTAATGTTTTTCTTTTAAAAATTTTATAAAATGTCTAGATAAAAATTTTGAATTTTGACTTTCTGACAAATCCTCAATTTTTTCTAAAAATCAAATATAAAATTATAATTATTAACAATTTTATAAAATATATTATTAAGATTAAAATGGGAAATTTTTATGAATGTTCAAAAATTATTAAGGGATGAAGTTTCTGGATGGAAAAATTGGGAGAAAACATGGTTTATACTTGCTACAATATCTGTTTTTATATTATCCTTATTATCAAATAATAATTTATTAAGTTTAATTACTGCTGTAACTGGTGTTATTTCAATTATATGTTCTGGTAAAGGTAAATTAGCAGGTTTTGTATTTGGTGCTATTAATGCTACATTATATGCATATATTGCATTTACTAGTATGTATTATGGGGAAATGTTACTTAATTTATTTTATTTCTTGCCTATGGAATTCTATGGTTTCTATGTCTGGAGTAAACATATGAATCCAGAGACTAAAGAGGTTAATAAAAAATCTTTATCAAATAGAAATAGAATTATTGTTATAATTGCAGTAATTCTCGGTGGTCTTGTTTATGGATTTATACTACAAAACTTCAATGATGCAATGCCATTTGTAGATTCATTACTTAGTATATTGTCTATTATTACAATGTTCCTTGCTATTGAGATGTATATGGAGAATTGGATTTTATGGATTTGTGTAAACCTTTTAAGAATTTTACTTTGGGTTTATTCTACTATGAATGGATTAAATAATATTCCAATGGTTTTAATGAGTTCTGTTTATCTTATTAATTCTATTATAATGTTTGTTAAATGGAAACGTGAGGTTGATAGTAATATGCTTAATTCTTAAATTATTTTTTTTTTTAAATTTTTAAATTTAATTAATTTTTTTTAAATTAGATATAAATTATTTTTAATATTTTTTAAAATTTATTATATTCTTGAATTTTTAGGATATTTTAGTATTGTTTATGTCCTTAAAATTTTTATAAATAAACTTTCTTAAAATTGATTTTCAAGTATTAACTAATTTTAAATTTTTATAAAAAATAGTTTTCAATAGATTCGATATTTTTATTTAATTAATTGATTTATTTCAATTTTATTTTAATTTTATTAAACTTAATTTTCTTTTTTTTATTTTTAAATCATAGAATTTATATATTTTAAATTTTAAACTTATATATTAATAAAGGGGAGAATTATGTTTGATTTTAAGAAAAACAATAATTTATATATAAGTTTTTATATAATATTTTCAGTTTTATTTATTGCATATCAGTCTTCTATAAAAAATATTAATTTAAAGGGTACTCTTTTATTATTTGGACTTTTAATTATTATTGCTTCTTTTTTAATTCTTTATTTATATGATAAAGATTTACCAATTTATAAATTGGCATTTATATTAATATTGACCTTTGGAGTTTTATGTGTATTTTTATCTCCAATTGTTAGTATTTCTGATGAAAGTGAGCATTTTGTTCGTTCAGAAATGACTTCTCGTGGAGTCATTGAACCAGTTTATGTTAATAATACAAATCATTTACTTAGAGGTTATGAAACTATTGCATCTGTACATGGTGCTGCTATTCATAAATTAGGTGGTAAAACTGTATTTGAAACTACTTGGGATGATAAAAAAATTAATTATAAAAAATCTTTTGTAGGTTCTTCTTTTGCTCAAAATCCTTTTTATGGCTATATTCCACAGGCAATAGGTATTGATATTGCTAAAGCTTTAAATCTTAATAATATATGGATGCTTTGGTTAGGTAGATTATGTAATCTTTTAATGTATGCATTTATTGCTTCATATGCAATTAAAAAAGCACCTCATTATAAAAAAGCATTATTCTTAACTGCTTGTTTTCCTCTTGCAATTTCACAAGCAGGATCATTAAGTATTGATGCTACAGTTAATAGTCTTGCTCTTTTAACTATTGCTTATTTTTTATATATTTATTTTAAAGATGATTCTACTGTAGGTTTATTGGATGTTTCAGTCTTTTTAATCTTAGATTTACTTTGTGGTTTAACTAAAGTAACTTATTTAGGTTTAATATTGTTGATCTTTTTAGTTCCTAAATCTAGATTTAATCTTAAAAAATCATTTTATTATTCTCGTATTGGTCCTATTTTTATTTTCATCATTGGTTTATTATGGTCACATTTTGCTGAGAAAAAATTGGCTCTTTCATGGAGAGCAAGTTATGCTTTAAGACATGGTGTTAATCCAACTATACAATTATTATATATTTCAAAACATTTAGGTCAGTTTTTAACTACTTTATTTGATTTTAATAATTTAAAAATACTTTATTTAGGATTATTCTATTTTGGACATGGTCATTTTTGTTCTTTTACTTCATTGTTTTTAGTTATCACATTTTTTGTATTTTATTGGATATTTACATTAAATTATTCTGAAAAACAATTGTTTAATAAAAAAACAAGAATAGGTATATTTTTAATTTTTTGTATAATTTATTATGGTACTTTATTTGTCCAATATTTAACTTGGTGTCCTATTGGTGCTACTAAAATATATGAAATTGAATTTGGTAGATATTTTATTCCACTTGTAGCACTAGGTCCTATGATATTTAATCTAAATAAAGATAAAATTTTGTATAAATTTTCTGATAAACTGTTTTATACTTTAATTATATCTTTTATGGGTATTTTAGTACTTTTAACATTTATTACATTTTATTAAATTATATTTTTTCTTTAAATTCCATAAATTTTAAAAATTATATTTAAATCTAAAAATAATATTTATTAAAAAATTAAAATTTTAAATAAATTTAGGTTTTAAACAGTTTATTTTTTTAACTTTTTTTAATTTTTATAGATGATTAATATTTCTTGTGTTTTTTAAATTGTATATTTAGAATTTTTGGATATAAAAAAATTAGAAAGATTATCATGTTTTTTGTGTTTTAAATCTATTTTTTATAATAATCTAAATTGTATTAATACTTAAAGATTAAATTTAAAAATATAATTTTAAAAATTAGAGTAATTTCAATAAATCTTTTTTTATAATCACATTTTTTTATAAATTTTTTTAGAATTTATTAATTTAATTATTTATTAAATTTTATAATAAACAATAAATTAATTAAAATACAAATATTAAACTAATATTATTTATAAAATATTTTTTTCATAATTTTTTAATAATCGGAGGTATTTAATGTCTAATAAGAAAGTAGTTGCTTTAACACGTCCAATTTCTAGGTCAAAAGAAGCTATTAAGTTAATTGAAGATTATGGTGGAGAAGCTTTAGTAGTGCCTACTCTTGAACTTGAACTTTTAAATTCTCCTTCTTTGAAAGATTTTATGTCTGAAATTGATGATTTAGATTGGTTAATATTTACTTCAGTTTCATCTCTTGATTCTATATTTAAATTTTATCCAGATTTTAATGATAAATTGTCTAATAAATGTAAAACTGCAGTTATTGGTCATAAAACTGCTGAAGTTACAGAAAAATATGGTATACATGTTGATTTAATACCTGAAGATTATACTGCAGAAGGATTACTTAGAAGTTTTAAAGATATTGATATTAAAGGTAAAAAAATTGGTATTCCTAGAACTTATTCTGCACGTAATGTCTTACCTGATACTTTAGAAAAATGGGGTGCTAATGTAATTCTTGCAGAAAGTTATAGATCTATATTACCTCATGATATAAGTAAAATTCAAGATTTAATTAATAAAATTTTTAATAATGAAATTGATGCAATTACATTTACAAGTCCTTTAACTGTTAAAAATCTTTTTAAAGTTGCAGAAAATAAAAAAGATGATTTAGCTAAAATATTATCTAATAATGTTTTAACAGTGTCTATTGGTCCTATTACTGGATATACTTTAGATGACTTTAATGTTAAGTATATTTATCCAGAAAGATACACTGTAAAAGATATGATTGATTTAATGTTTAATCATTTTTAATTATTAATAATCATACTTTTTTTAATTTATTTTGATAGTTTATTAAATATATTTAAGGGGATTTTTTCATGCCATATAAAATAAGTATTATAATGCCTGTATATAATGCAGAAAAATATTTAGAAAATTCATTAAACTCAATAGTTAATCAAACAATCGGTATTGAAAATCTTCAAGTTATTATTGTTGATGATAAATCAACAGATTCTAGTTGTTCTATTATAGAGAAGTATTATAATAAGTATCCTAATAATTTTAAAATAATTCATCTTAAATCAAATATTGGAGCAGCATATGGTCCTAAGAATATAGCTTTAAATCATGTTAAAGCACCATATATTATGTTTCTTGATTCTGATGACAGTTTTGAACTTGATGCTTGTGAAGTATTATATAATAAAATCATTAAAACAAATGTTGATATTGTATATGGAAGATATAAAAGGATTTATACAGATACTGAATTATTGGAAAAAAATAAGAATCATTATATTAATTCTAATTTAGAAATAGTACAAAAATCACATTCTGCTTTTAAAGATTGTTTATATGAATATACTGATGATATAATTGATAATATTAATTTAAAAGGCATAATTGGTTTTTTATGGAGAAATATTTTCTCACATATATTTTATGCTAATACAATTAAAAATCCTGATGAAAATAATGGAGTATTTAATGAAATTTATATTGAAAAATTAGAAGATAATATTAATATTCTTAGAAGCCTTCCTTCATTTTGGACTAAAATTTATGATGCTAATTTAATTTTATCAAATAATATTAAGTTTCCAGAATTGATTTCTGCTGAAGATTTAAATTTTTTAATGGAAGCTTATTTTAATGCTAAGGGTATTATATTTTTAAATAATAAATTTGTTTATAATTATTATATGCATGATGATAATGAAGATAAATCTATTACAAAGAATATTACTTATAAACTTGTTTATGATTCATTAATTGGATACTTTAAATGTTCTAAATTATGTAATAAGTATGATTTTAAGTATTCTGATATTATACTTAATCCATTTATACTTAATTGGATTCAGATTTATAAACAAGCTAATTTATCTATTGATGAGAAACATAATTTATATGAAAGTTTTCAGATGTTTGTAGAAGAGTATAATTGTGGTTTTATAGGTAAATTATTATGTAGATATGTTCTAAGAATGATTAATAAATCATTTAATGATTAATTTTTATTCTATATTAAAAATCATCTTTTATTTTTAGTTTTTTATAATTTTTATTTTTATAATGTTTAAAGTATTTTTTATTGAGTTTTTAGTTTTTTTTATAATTTCTATTTTTAATTAGATAATGTTTAATAATTAAATTTTAAAATAATACATCTAAAATCTAATTTTATCTATTTTAACACTTTATTTAAATCTTATATATTTATTAAATTTATTTTTTGTTTAAATCTTATTTTTCTATAAAATTTTAAACTTAGTTAATATTTGGAGATTAATTTTAAGAAAGTTTATTTATAAAAATTTGAGAAATTTCAGTAAAGTCTATTTTTTAAATTTTAATTTCTATTTTTAAATCTTATATATTTATTAAATTTATTTTTTAAATTTTAATTTCTATTTTTAAATCTTATATATTTATTAAATTTATTTTTTAAATTTTAATTTCTATTTTTTTAATTTATTTTAAGAATGTTTTTACTATAATGAAAATAAATATTTATCATGAAGTTTAATAAATTATATATTATAAATATTAGGGGAACTATAGTATGAAAAATGAACTTATGACAATATGGCCTATATACTTAGACTCAAATAAGACTCTTAAAGAGGGACGTAAAATTTCTAAAAAAGATGCTGTAGATAATCCAAGTTTAAATGAAATTAGAAAAGCATGTTATAAATTGCATTTAAAACCTTTAGTTGAAAAAGATAAAACTTATCCTGGTTTATGGTATGAACATACTGGTAGAGTAGCTGTTGATACTGATATGAAGAAACTTGTTTTACTTAGGGAAGTTGCAGCTAAAATTAAAGAAATTAGAAATTGATTTTTTTTTACTTTGAGTTCAGCTAAAATTTATACTTTAAAATATAAAATTTGAAGTTAATTTTTTTATCTGACTCTGTTTTTTAATACATTAAAGGTTTTATTATGATAAATGGTGTTGCAGAGACAATGGAAGATTTACCTTCTGAAATGAAGGATTTATATAAAAAGGCTAAAGACATTATTCTTGAAAATGATGACATTATGATTTATAGTCATACTGATTGTGATGGAATATCCTCTGGAGCAATTTTAACTACTATCTTAGAGAGAATTGGTAAAGATTATGATATTGACTTTGTTTCTCTTGATAAATTAGAAGATTTACCTATTGATCATACTCTTACTATTTTTTCAGATTTAGGTTCTGGTCAGCCTGTTGAGAAGAATGCAACTGAAGATTCTAATATTATTATATTAGACCATCACCCTCCTTTAAGAGATAAAAATTATAGAAACACTGCTGATTGTAATTTTTTAGAAATCAATCCTATGCATTATGGTATTAATGGTACTTATTATATTTGTGGTGGTGGATTATGTTATTACCTTGCAAAAGAATTTGGATTTGATGATTTAAGTTGGATTGGAGTTTTAAGTGCTGTTGGAGATATGCAAAATACACATACTGGTAAGATGGAAGGTCTTAATAAATTAATTCTTCAAGATGCTATTGATAATGGTTTAGTTAAAAGAAATAGTGATTTATCATTATATGGACGTGAAACAAGACCTTTGTATGTCGCATTATCTTATTTTAGTGATGTTAATCTTCCAATTACTAATAGTAAAACAGAATGTATTGCACTTCTTGATGAATTAGATATTCCTCGTAAAAAAGATTGTATTGAAGTCTTAAATGATTCAATTGTTCCAGCAGAATATAAACAAGAATGTGAATCCGTTTTAATTGAATTAGGTATTGAACATAAATCAGTAAGTGATTGTGTTAGTATTATTGAAGAATCAGATATTTCAGATGATATTAAAGATGATTGTTTAACTGTTCTTAGAAGTTTAGGTGATAGATTTAGAACTTTGGCTGATTTAACTAATTCTGAAAAAAGTAGATTGTTTTCTGCTCTTGTTAAAATGTTATCACGTGAAGTTCCTGGAAAATATGTTAAATATATTCCTAAATTAGTAGCTGCAGATACTTTTGAATTTTTAAAAGAAGAAGATCATACTTTTTTAAGGGATGCTGCAGAGTTTTCAACAGCTATGAATGCATGTGTTAGAAATAATGAGGATTTTGTTGCTCTTGAAATTTTAAAAGGGAATCGTGATGTAGCACTTGATAAGTTGGAAGTTATTTCAAGAAATCATAGACGATATCTTGCTACTCATATTCAACTTATTCCAGATATGGATGCACTTGTTCAAATGGATAATATTCAATATTTTGATGGTACTAATCTTTCTACACCAGAAGATAAAGGATCTGGAATTAGAACAACTGTAATTGGTACTATTACAGGTATGGTTTTATCTTATGGTGATTGGAGAAAACCTATTCTTGGTTTTGTTCCTTTAGAAGATAATCCTAATATTTTAAAAATATCATTAAGATGTTCAAGACTTCTTGCATATGATGGTGTTCATTTTGGTAATATAATCCGTGAAGTTGCACGTAGTTTAGGTGGAAATGGTGGAGGTCACGCTGTAGCTTGTGGTGCATATATTCCAATTGAGTATAAAGATGAATTCCTTAATGATTTTAATGAAATGTTATATGGTAAATTATAATTTAATCTATGCTTTTTATAATTTTTAGGTTTTTTAAAATTTACTTTAATTTTATAATTTTTAGTGTACATTTTTTCTGGTTTTTAAAATTTACTTTAATTTTATAATTTCTTTTAAATTTTCTTATTTTACTTATTTTTTCTAATTAAGATTATTTTTTATAAATTTAAATTTAATTATATTAAATTGTTCTTTAAATTTTCTATTTCTTTTTATTAAGTTTTTGTTTAAAATATAGAAAACATATATATAATATTTAATTATAAAATAATATCAATTGAATTTTAAAAATTTTCTAAATTATACAAATTTACTGAATAAGATTATGTTTATTTTAATTTAATTTTAACTTTAATAAATTTTTATAATTTTTAATATATTTTTAAGTTCATAATTTTTACTTTAATTATGGTATATGAGGAATAATTTATGGAAATATTTAAAAAAAGAGGAGCTATGACTAAATTTCAAATTTTAAGTGAAATTTCAAAACAAGAACCTCATCTTAAACAAAAAGATTTAGCAGAACGTTTAGGAATTACAGTTCAAGCTGTATCTGAAAATATTAAATCTTTAATTGAAGAAGAGTATATTACATCTAAAGATGGACGTTCTCCATATAAAATCACCCAAGAAGGTATTAAAAAAGTTAAAAGAGATGCAATTACTTTACGTAAGTATTCTGATAGTGTTTTAGAAATTATGAATCATTATCAATCTGTATGGCCAGCTATTGCTAGTGAAAATATTGAAAAAGGAGATAAAGTTGGTTTATACATGAAAAAAGGTATGCTTTATGCTTCTCATGGTAATCAATCAGCAACTGCAGTTGCACTTTCTTCAGCTAAAGTTGGTGAAGATGTAGCTTTAGGTGAACTTAATGGATTAATTGATCTTAAAAGTGGTCAAGCTATTATTATTACTTTACCTACTATTAAGGAAGGTGGGTCTTCAGCTACTGATTTAAATTTAATTAAAAATATTTATGATAATGGTTTTCAAGAGTGGGGAGATAATAGTCAAATAGATAAAGTTGCAGCTGTAGGTACTGTTGCTCATGCTGTAGCAAATAAATTAAATATTCCTATAGATTTAGAATTTTCAGTAGCTAGTTCAACTGCTTCTGCAGCTAGAAAAGGATTAAATATTATGGCTTTATCTGTTGGTAATATGACTAAAAGTTTTATCCGTGAGCTTGAAGCAGAAGAAGTTAAATATAATGTTATTGATGGAACTAAATAAGTTTACTTAAAAGAAACTTAATTTATTATTTCATCAATTTTTTAATATTCTATTTTTATTATTTTGTTAATTTTAAGTTATCTTGTTTTTTTCTTTTATTTTAGTTTATTTTTATTTTTTTGATTATGAGAATGTTATTTTTTTATTTTAGTTTATTTTTAGTTAAGAGGTTCTTATTTTTTATTTTATTTTTTGTTTAAGTTTTTATTTTTTTAAAATATCTATTTTAATTTAAATCCACAATTCATACAGAATTTATCATCTTTCTGTATAGGTTTTCCACAGTTTATACAGAAGTTATTTTTACCTTTAAATTCTTTACCACAATTATTGCAGAATTTGTCTTCTTTTTCTACTTTTGAATAACAATTTGAACATAAATATTCTGTTTCTAATTTACTTCCACAATTATTGCAAAATTTATCATTTTCTTTACAGATATTTCCACATTTTCTACATCTATTTCTTTTTATAATATGTGTTTCTTTATTTAATTTTATCTTTTTAGGATCAATTTTTACAGTACTTTCTCTAATAATAGGTTTACTATAAAAATCAGTTTCATTTTCTGTTTCTATTATTAATTCCCTCATTTTAGCTATTCTTTTATCATCTGATGGATGTGTAGATAAAAAATCAATTTCATTTGGGTTATTTTCATACATTCTCTCCCAAAAATCAGGTATATTTTCTATATTATATCCTGCCCAGTATATTATTGCCATTCCTAAACGATCTGCTTCTAATTCCTGTTCTCTTCCAAAAGGCATTAATATAAGTGAATTATATCCTATATCTGCTGCATTTGATAATTCTATTAATCCATAACCTAATGCTTCTTGACCTAAAAGTGCTAATCCAATTCCACTAAGTCTTGCTGCTGATGTTATACTATTTTTTCTTTTTTCTTTACTCATTTGGGTTCTACTATGGTCGAGTAATGCATGTGACATTTCATGTCCTATAATGAAAGCTATTTCTTCTTCTGTACTTGCAATACTAAACATTCCAGAATACATGGCTATTTTTCCACCAGGCATACAAAATGCATTTACTGTATCACTTGATATTAAATGAAATTCCCAGTCATAGTAATTTTCAATATAATCTAATCTACCTATTTTTGCTAAGTAATTAGTTACAGAGTTAATTAGGTTGTTAGACACTCTTTTTAGAACTTGACCATAAGGTGTATTGTCAATTATTTCATTTTGATTAATAATTTGATTATATTCCTTATAACATTCTTCTAAGAATTTATCATCATTTATTATGTCTAATGCTGCTTTTCCAGTAAATGGGTTAATTGCACTTCTATTATCTTTCTTCATATTCCTACCCTTAAAATATATTTTTATTATATTAAATTATAAGTTTATAAATATTAAAAATTTTATATTTATAGTTCTAATTATTTTTTAAATAAGTAATTTTTAAAAATAGATTTATTATAATTCTTTTTATTAAAAATATGAAATTTTTAATTTATTGTATAAAAATAATAAGAATTAATTTGGGGTTTTTTTCTTTATTTAGTATTTTTATATAAAATAATAAAAAGTTGTGGTTTTTGGTTGTTTTGTATTAAATTGAATTGTATGAAGTAAAAAGTTGTGGTTTTTGGTTGTTTTGTATTAAATTGAATTGTATGAAGTAAATTAATTAAATTAAGTTTTTTTTATTTATTGAAAAGTTTGAATTAATATTTTTATTTATTAAATAGAAGTTTTAGAGCTTTAAAAAGCTCCTCCACCTCCACCTCCGAATCCACCACCAATGTCTCCGAAGTCTCCAAGGTCTCCTATATTATTTATGTCAGGATTATATCTTCCAGCTATTATTGCATCATCAAGCATGTTTAATCCACCATAATATGTAAATAAGAATAAATCATTATTATACATTTCAATATTTTCATTATCTAAATATTCTATGTTTTTCATAGCTTTTTGTACTTCTTTAGCTACTCCAAGTGCTGTTGCATATACAAGATATTTATTCCATATTGCAATAGATTCTGGAGGATATTCTTTAATAAGAGAAAAGTCAGTTAAATACTTTTTAAAGTTTTTCCATTTCTCATATTCTTCTTTCCCTTTAGATGTCCATTGTCCACCAATAGTTTGTGGAAGGAGTAAGGTTATAATAGAAGCTACTATTAAAATAATAGATACTTTCATAAGGAATGGTCCATTAGATAATCCATCTGAAGTAAAACTAATTAATGTAAATAATATACCAATAATAAGGTTGATTACACCACTTATTCTCATAAACAATGCTCCATTATTATTGAAATATTGTTTTAATATTGATTTAGATATGTATTTATTTGTAAAATCATTTTTCCAAGTAGAATATTTACTATTGTAAAGGTTCCAATTTTTTTCATTACTCATGGAATTTGCAATATTACTAAAATCAATAACTCCATCATTTTCAAATACAGAAATAACATTTATTGCTTGTTTCTCATAGTCTTTAAGTTCACTTTGGTCTTTATCTGTTATCTTAATATTTAATGATTTTAAAAAGTTTTTTTCATTAGTTTCTATACTTAAATATCCTTTATTAATAAGATCCATTATTGTAGCTTTAAATGCATCATCATTTATTTTACCTATCTCTTTTTTAATACCACTTACAAATACTCCATTTACAAATGCTGGTGAATCATTAGTTGGAGGTTCTCTTTCATAAATACCATTATATGATATTTTAGGTTCTCTACCATAAGCATAGTATATTCCAAATGGTACAAAAATTAAAATAATCTCAATTATACTAATAATTGAAAAAGCTTTGTCTTCTGTTTTATTTTTATTTTCATAATCATTTTGAATTTTTTCTATAGTTTTAAGCCCATCTTTGTTAATATGAATTGCATATGGTGTATTACTTGAAAATTCATTTAATGGGATAGTTGTTCTTAGTTCTAAATAGCTATTTGTATCTAAATAGTTAGAATGTATTGTAAGAGTTGAACCATTCCATTTTCCTGGAAGTTTAGAATATTTATATGGATTAATCCAATATTTAACACCATTTTTTGATGGATAATTAATATTTGCTGTAAAATTATGTATTGGTTTAGTCCATTGTGTTCCCCAAATTTGATACTGTAATTCTCCAGTATCATTGTATATTTTTATTGCATTAGTAAAGTCATAACTTACTGTAACATTAACATCTCTATTTTCTATAGGTTCTGTCTTAGCACTATTTTTATAAAGATAAATCTTGATTCTTTTTGTATTACTATCTTTATCTAGTACTTCATAGTTAGAATATGCATTTGTTGTATTAATTTTAATATTATTTATTGATTGACCATTTTTTATAGGAATATCTCTATATACTCCATGAAATGTTCCATCAAATTGATAAGTGTATGTTTCGCTAACATGTAAAAGTCCATTTTCACCAATAGTGAGATTAACAATACCCATAGTCATTTGATAAGCATTATTATCTTCTTCAGCACTAATTAGTCCTAATGAAGCAAAAAGTATAATAAATACAACAAGTATTCCTATAAACTTTTTATCCATTTAAATCCCTTTTTTTTCTTAAATATTTTATTTTAAAAATGTATTCTTATTGTTTATTCCTTTTATTTTTTTTAATACATAATTTAGTTAGTTATTATATTGATTTTTTAATAAATAATTATTAATGATTATGCCATTATTTTTTAATAAATAATTTTTATTTTAAAAAAAAGTTTTATTCATTAAAATAAGTTAAAAGCAGAATTTAAAATTCTACTTTAGGAACTTCATTAGATCCTTCCGCTCCTTTAAAAAAGTCTGCTTTATGGAAATTAAATGCATTTGCAAATATATTACTTGGGAATGTTTGACATTTATTATTATACATCATAACAGTATCATTATAAAATTGTCTTGCATATGCAATTTTATTTTCTGTTTCATTAAGTTGATTTTGTAAGTTTATAAAATTTTCATTTGCTTTTAATTCAGGATAATTTTCTGCTACAGCAAAAAGTGATTTTAAACTATCACTTAAAATATTATTTGCTTTAGCATTTTCTTCAACACCTTGTGCATTTATTAATCCTGCTCTTGCTTCTGTAACTTGTTGAAAAACTCTTTTTTCATGACTTGCATAAGCTTTTACAGTTTCAACAAGATTCGGAATTAAATCAGCACGTCTATTTAATTGAACTTCAATTTGAGACCAACTGTTTTCTACTTTATTTCTTGATTTAACAAGACCATTGTAAATTCCAATTATTCCAAGAATTACAATGATAATAATTATTAAAATGATAATTAATATCCAATTCATTTTTTTCACTCTTTTAATTTAGTAAAATTTTGACTTTGTAAATTTATTATTTTTAAGTTCAATTTTTAGTAAAATATAAATAATTTAAATATTTCTTTTAGTAAATTTATTTTTAAGTTCAATTTTTTAGTAATATTAAATATATTTATTTACAAACTCAAAATTTATATTATCATTTGGTTTAATAAAAATATATATTTTTTGTAATTTTTTAAAGTTTATTTATTAAAATTGTATATTTAATAATCAACTAAATACTAAATTAAACTTTGAATTTTTATGTAATATCTCTTTGAAAACATATTTTTTATAATAATATATACTTAAATTTAAGAAATTTTTTTTAAAAAAATTAGAGGAAATTAAAAAGATTATTTAAATTTTAAAGATTTTGAACTTATTTTTTATAATAATTTAATTAAAAATTAAGTTTAAAATGTTATTTAAAAATTAATGGATTTTAACAAAGCTATAATATTTACTAGAATTAAATTTTATATAAATATTCATCGTTTAAATTCTAGATATTTATTAAAAATTGGATATCCAATATGTTTAATTAACCATACTATCTGATTGTATCCTGGTTTTTCATATTTCTTTTTAACTTTTTCTAACTCTTTAGGAATATTAAGTCCTTGAGTACATAGGGGTATACATTTATTACAATTAGTACATAATCCTGCATTTGATTGGTCACCTTGAATACCACTTGTCATTATTATATACTTTACCTGGTTTTTAATATGTTTTTCATTAAAGAGATCTTCTTCATTTAATATTTGGAAAACTTCTGGAATATTTACTCCATATTTACAAGGCATACAGTATCCACAACTAGAACAGTTTATTGGGAGTTTTTCTTGCATAAGTTTTTTAACTTCATTTATTGTTTTTAATTTTTTATCACTTAATGAATTTTCTTTAATAGCTTCTGCAATCTTTATATTTTCTATAAGATCATTTCTATTTGTCATACCAGATAGTACACAAGTGATTTCTGGAATATTATATAACCATGAAAATGCCCAGTCTGCAGGTGAAAGATTTGGATCTTCTTTTCTAAATATTTCTTCAGCTTCTTTAGGTAATTTTGAAAGTAAACCTCCTTTTAGTGGTTCCATTATAAATATTCCTAAACCTTTAGATTTCGCATACTTAATATCTTCATAACTTACTTGTATATTTTCATCAAAATAATTAAATTGAACTAGTACTCCATCCCAATTGTATTTATCTAAAATCTCTCTAAATTCAGATGCTTTTCCATGATATGAGAAACATGCATTCTTTATTTTACCTTCTGCTTTTGCTTTATCTAAAAATTCAAAGATACCTTTATTTTCTAATCTTCTTAAGCTTTTTAGATTTATACCATGTACATAATAGTAATCAATATAACTTACATCTAATAATTTTAATTCTTTATTGAGGTATTCATCCATTTCTTCTCTTTTTTTAATACTAAATGCAGGTAATTTTGTAGCTATTTTAACTTTATCTCTATATCCATCTTTTAATACTTCTCCAATAAATTTTTCATTTTTTCCAAGTCCATAGAAAAAAGCAGTATCAATATAATTTATTCCTTTATCAATACCTTCTCTTAATAATTCCTTGGATTTTTCATATTCTTTGTCTATTGGAAGTCTCATTGCTCCAAATCCAAGTGGGGAAATATAATCTCCATTTTTTTCTATTAATCTTTTCTCCATTATTTTTTCCTCATTTATTATTTTTTAATTTTTAAGATTTTTATCTATTAATCTTTTCTCCATTATTTTTTTCCTATTTTATTATTTTTTAATTTTTAAGATTTTTATCTTTTATAAATTTTTTATTATAAAAATTATAATAAATTTATATGTATGAAAAACATAAGTTTTTATTGATAAATATTTAAATTTTATTTAAATTATTTTATATTATTTATAACTTGTTAAGTCATTTAAATTTATTTCTAATTTAAAAATTTACTTCTTAAAATCTTTTAAATTTAGCATAAATTTAAAATAATTGATTATTTTTTAAAAATTATTATTTTAAATGAAATAGTTTTAAAATGGATTTAAAGCTTAAATTTTTAAATTAAATAGTTTATATTATTGTCTTTTTATAATATAGAATAATTAATAAGGTGTATCTATGAAAGTATTATTTTTAAATTTACCATATAAATTTAATATTAGTAGGGCTAGTAGATGGCCTGAGAAAACAAAATCTGGTACTTTATATTATCCGTATTGGCTTAGTTACTGTGTTGGAGTATGTGAAAATAAAGGGATAGATGTTGAATTAATTGATTGTATTACCAGAAAATTTGATTTAAATGATACATTAAATGTGATATCTCAATATAATCCTGATTTTATCATGTGTGAAACTACTACACCTACATGTTCTTATGATTATAATACAATTAATTCAATTAAAGATAAATTTCCAGAAATTACTATTATATGTGGTGGAACTCATCCAACAATCTTACCTGAGGAAGTATTAAATAAATGTCATGGAATAGATATTATTGTACGTCAGGAGTATGATTTTACAGTTCCTGAAATTGTAGAATCTGGAAATGGTAGTAAACCTAGTATTGATGATTTAAAAAATATTAAAGGAATCTCTTACAGAGATAATAATGGTAATATTATTCATAATATTGATAGACCACTTGTAGATTTAGATAAACTTCCATGGGTATCTAAAGTTTATCAAGAATTTTTAAATCCTAATGATTATGCATATGCATTTGCTCAAAAACCTATGATACAAATTGTATCAAGTAGAGGTTGTCCTAATAAGTGTAATTTCTGTTCTTATCCATCAACTATGGGTGGAAGGTTATATCGTCTTCGTTCAGTTAAAGATCTTGTTGATGAGATTGAATATATTCTAACTGATATGCCTGAAATTAAAGAAATTTTTATTGAAGATGATACATTTACTGTAAATAAGAAACGTGTTCTTGAAGTATGTGATGAAATTAATAAAAGAGGTCTTAAACCTATTTGGAGTTGTAATACTCGTGTAGATCTTGATTATGAAACTATGAAAGCAATGAAAGATGCAGGTTGTAGACTTCTTGTTTGTGGTTATGAATCTGGAAATCAAGAGGTTTTAAATAAAACTAAAAAAGGAATTACTTTAGAACAATCACGTAATTTTGCAAAAAATGCACGTGATTTAGATATTAAAGTATTTGGATGTTTTATGATAGGTTTAACTGGAGATAATCTTGAAACTATTAATGAAACTTATGAATTTGCAAAAGAAGTATATCCAGATATGTGTTTTTTCCAACAAGCAGTTCCATTCCCAGGTACTGAATTTTATACTTGGGCTAAAGATAATGGTTATTTAGTTACAGAAGATTATTCTAAATGGTTAAATGATGATGGTTATCTTAATTGTCTTGTAGATTATCCTTATGCAAGTCATGAAGAAATTGAAAAAATTCGAGATAATTTAATGAGTAAATACTATTTTTCATTTACTTATATTGTTAAAACATTTCTTGCAAATCTTAATTGGACTGAATTTAAACGTGTTGTTCGTGGTGGAGTTCAATACATTACATTCAGAGTAAAAAAAGCTATTCATGGTCATTCTGATTAAAAATTTAACTCTTTTTTAATTTCTCTTTTAAATTAGTTTAATATTTATATTTTGATTATTTATTTTAGAAAATTATATTTTAATAAATGACTCTTAATAAAAAATTGATTTTTTTAATTATTGTAAAAATTAGTTTATAATTATTTTTTTCTAGGTTTTTTTT